>JAHCLG010000024.1 GCA_026125385.1 Legionellales bacterium | reverse complement strand
AATTAAAAATTTTAAGGGTTTCATCGGCGTTGCTTAAATCAGCGAGATAAAGCGTACCAGGAAAATTTTCTCGAGGTTAATTTCTGGCGATACCAATAATGTCATAGCCTAATTCATTTAAATAAAGTGAAGTAGCAAGACCAATGCCTTTGGTGCTGCCGGTAATTAAGAATGATTTTTTCATTTTACTCTCGCAATCGGTTAAATGCTTTATCATAAAATTAACAACGGTTCTGTTTTTTGATAGACCGAAGTAATTTTTGTTCCATCCCATACATATGATAAATGATCTGTTTGTATGGGAATTGTTGTCGCTGGTGGACGAAATAAGGCAATGCAGTTGCTTTGTGGATGACGAACACTATTATAAATTAAGCCCCATGAGTTTTGTGCTCTCATTTTACTAGCAAATTCTTGAGAAACTGTATAGCTGTGGGGATCATGTAGTGATTGATATTTCTTTGCTCGAATATCGTGTAATGGTTTGGTAATTTTTCCTTTATAACAACGCATGGTAATTTCACAGGCTTTTTCTGCTGTTGCCTGTAAAAATTTTTCGCGGTGATAAATAGTTTCACGTAAAGCAGTTTCGCGATTTAAACCGGCGTAATAAATACCATATTTTCCATCTGTAAATCTGGATTTTTTATGAATGTGAGTAAATGCTGCCATTACTACAGAAGATCCTTTACCACAAATTCGATCTTCTTTTTTCACTAAAAAAATATCCCCTGTTTCTTCTAAAAGTCTTTCATTAGTTAATCCTTCAATTTCCCATAATAGCTCCATTTCAGACGCATCTACGAGTTTTTCAAAAAAATTAATTGGAGGATATAGGGAAGGAATAATTCTAAAATGTTTTGTTCCACTAAGATCAATCAAGGAAGGATTTTTCATAAATTACCAACCGCGTTCTGCATCTAAATATCGCCGCACATCAGCTAAATCAATAACGCGACCTTGAAGTAATTTATCTAAGGCGCTTTGGCCATTAAATATTTCAGCACTATTGGGTTTATGGATCCAACTATTCGCGGCCTCTTCATTAGGTAATAATATTCTGAGAGCTTTATAAATACCTAATATATAAGAAATTCTTTCCAATTTATCTTGGCTAAGAGTTAAATTATCACCCAATTGTTTCCATCGGGAAAATGTTCGTGCAGGTGGATTGCCAAGCAAAATTTTGCATTGAGTCGTATTTAATTTCCATTGTTCACAAATCCCAAAAAATGCTTTCAGGGCTACTTTGCTTTTTTGATGAATGTTAGAAGAGACTATCTTTGAATGATTAGTTTCCATCAGCATCATCTCTAAATTTATCTTAATGTTAGTATAGTGCCAAATGGCGTATATTTCAAATCAATTGCCATTTGGCTAAAGAGCGCTGATAACCTATTGATTTATTGCCTTAGACAATCACCTTGCTAATTTTTCATAACAGCTTATCTGCAATATAACGACGAGATGACGTGATATAACTAGGGCGTGTTGACAATTCTACTCTGCTGGCCGTATCTCGTTGATTTTTTGTGCTCCGCTGCTCATTTACTTGGTGTAAACTGCGCGCTAGTGCTCAAAAATCAACAAGCTACGTCTCAGCATAGCGAATTGTCAACACGCCCTAAAGTGATTTTCACTAGATCATCTGCTTTTGCACAGATTAATAACATTTTATTTGGTTAAAGTGCTCACCTTTTCAAAACATCTCAGGAATATGTTATTTACGACACATGCCATCATCGCTCCAGTTTTCACTGCCCACACAATGGTGACAATAAAATAATCCTTGCGGATCATATTCTTGTTTTATTTTTAGTAAGCGATCGTAATTGTTACCCCAGAAAGCCATTTGCCAATTTTTTTCAAAATAATCAGCTTCATTGGCATAAGTTCCAGAATTTGGTGCGAGGTTTTTAAATAATTTCATTGCTTGTGTAATTTTATTCACATCACTACTCGCTTGTGTTGGAGGTTGTGGTAATTTTTTATAATCGGGGTACACTTTATCACTTCCCGCACCCATTAATACTAAGGTTGCAGCATGATATACCACGGGATTTACAGATGTTTGCAATCCGCGTTGAATGGCATCGTTCGAAGCACCTGCTAATCCTTTATTAATATGAAAAGAAACCGCTGCAACACGTGAAGCTTGAAATACCACATCTGCTAATTGTTGTGCGTGAGTGGGCGCAAATAAATTTAAGGGTAACCACCACGATTGATAGGTATACCAATATTGATGTAATTCAGCGCTATTACTTGCCCACCAATATTCACCAGGCCGTGCGCCTTTTGCCGTATTTTTTACGACAAATGAGGGGAAATTGGCGTGCCAAAAATCATAATTAAATAATTTTGTCGGTGGAATAGAAAATAATGTGACATCTTGAGTGTAGTGTTGGGGATGTGCTTTTAACCAATTTTGCATAATATTCCAGGTGTGTTGCGCATCCTGCGCGTTTTCACCTTGATAGACTAACCCTAATACAACAGTATTATTTTTATTAAAGGTAATTTGTTCACCCCAATGTGGATTATTTAAATGGTGATCATAAAATCCAATTAATTTTAAAATTAATTGTTTAAATGCCTTATCATTTTTAGCAGTGATAGTACCATGCAATAAACCAAAATAAGCGGGTAGTGGGTGAGTGCGCAAAGTCATTTTGGTAACCACACCAAATGTGCTACCACCACCTCCACGGATTGCCCAAAATAAATCTTTATTTTGACAAGCATTAGCAACAATCACTTTACCATCGGCAGTAACAATTTCGGCTTGTAATACTCCTGCTGCACCCGTGCCAAATTTTTTGGAAAAACTGCCAAATCCGCCACCTTGGGTAAATCCACCGGCGGCACCGACTGTCGTGCAACCTCCGCCTTGCACATAGCGATCATGCTTTGCAGCCATTAAATAAGTTTCAAGCCAACGCGCGCCCGCTTCAACGGTAACAGCAGGAGTGGCAACTGTCGTTTTAGGGCAACTTTGTGGAATAAATGCGGGATCGTATTTGACCGCTCGCATGTTGTGCGTCCAAATTAATAAAGAATCTTTCGCACTCGAACGACCTAAATAATCATGGCCAGAACCTTTTATCGCTAAACGTAAATGATGTTCGCGAGCAAAATTAACGGCGCTGACAATATCTTGCGTATTTTTAGCTTCTACGGCATAAATGCTATTGTGATAATTCCAAGCGTTTAACCAACCTTGGCTCATGGTATTGCCTGGATTCGATTGGATCACGAAAGGATTTTTACTGAGTTTTATTGCGTCCTGGCAAGACTGTGCTGCGGGATCGTTGTTACAAGCATCCATCAGTGCAATGGGTTTGATTAATTTCCCTGTTAATTGTTTTTGTAATTGCTGCCATGCTTGAGTTGATGGCCAACAATTTTCACTGGGCGTGCAACGGCATAAATGAGTACTAGTGGTGTTTGATTCAGCAAAAGCTTGGGTAAAAAAAATAGCGCTAAACGAAATCACTAAGAAACCCATCTGTTTTATTCGCATGATTGTCCTTAATCTGTTGCTATCCTTGAAGTGAATTTATCATAACGTGAGTCACTGAAAATAGCAAAATCTCGATGAATTATTGATTGCGCTTAGGGGGTAAAGTCTGGATGCTTTTGCGGCAACAGAGTGAGATAGCTGGCGTGATGGTGAGATTGGTGAGATATCTGGTGGGATGGTGAGATTGGTGAGATAGCTTGTATGATGGTGAGATTGGTGAGATAATGTTGTTTCTGTTATAAATGCGCCAAGAGAGCATGAGATGGGTAAAGTCATTTTTCCCGATCGCGAATCAAAATTGATTGAGTTCAAATCGCAACTTCCGAAATTTGAAACATTAATAAAAACGTGTATCGCCTTTGCCAATGGCACGGGCGGACGCATCATCATTGGCGTGGATGACAAGACCCATGAAGTAGTGGGAATTGCAGATGAAGATCGCCACAAATTATATGAGAATTTTCCCAACAGTTTATATGATTCGGTAATGCCTGCTTTAGTCGCCCAGATTTATGAACAAAATTTTGTTAGCAAATCGGTATTAGTGATCGAAATCCCTATGAGTCCACGCAAACCCTATTTTTTAAAAAGTAAAGGCCTTAATGAAGGAACTTATATTCGAGTAGGTTCTGCTACCCGTAAAGCGACGCCAGAATATATCGAAGATTTGAATCGAGAGGCGCAACGACTCAATTATGATGAAGAAATTATTGTGGTCAATCCCAATCGAGTGCTTTCTCGTGAATTATTAACTCAATTTATTGGTAGTCGGATTACTAAAAACCGATTAATTGCTGAACGAATTATTAAACAGCATAGTGCCAATAAAGAAACGATAGCTCCGACTATCGCTGGATTATTGCTTTTTTGTGAAACGCCACATCAATATATTCATGAAGCCCTGATTAAATGCACTCGATTTAAAGGCACATTGGGACGTGATATTTTACAAACAGAAGACATCGTGGGAACGCTTGAACAGCAGGCACATTTGAGTTTAATTCTTTTAAATAAATGGCTAACGACACATTTTGAAATGCAAGATGTAAAATTAAAAAGAGTCATTCCTTTACCTCAAGAAGCACTAAGAGAAGCTATTTTAAATGCATTATTACATCGGAAATATAATATTCCTGGCGCTGTTAAAATTGCCATTTATGATGATCGTGTAGAAATTTTCAATCCGGGATGTTTCCCTGGCTTAGTGGATTTGAATAATCTGGGTGATGGCACTACTTATTTACGCAATCCCACATTAGTGCGCCTTGCTTATAAGTTGAATTTAATTGAAACCCGTGGCACAGGTATAAAATTAATCTATGACAGTTGCCAAAAAGCGGGGTTAAAAAAACCCGAATATCATGAAGAAGGTGATTTTGTTAAAATAATATTTTTCTTCGACCCCGATCCAACAGCATATAAAAACGAAGAGGCTAGTATTTTAGCCCTAATTAAAACACGTCGCGAAGTAAGTGCAAAAGAGATTGCCCAGTATTTATCGATTTCACATAATACGGCAATTCGCAAGTTAGCGCAGTTAATTAAGCAGAAAAAAATCATCAAGCTAGGCCAAGGTCCTGCGGTAAGGTATCGGTTAAAATAATTTTTGATCAGGAGTTTCGCACATGTGCAAAACTCCTGTTGATATCAGTTCAGCTTGTGATGAATTTTTTTAGTGAAGTCACTTTTTTCAACATTTTTGCGATCTTTAAAAGTTCCAAATATGACATCCCCAAGATGATTAGTGATCCCCCACCAATAATTTTCATTAATATAATGATGACGCATATGCGCGCTTTTCATTTTTTTTCCGTAGCGTGTTAAATGTTGGTATTCAACAATATGATGTCCTAAATGAACCCATTCGTAATAAAGATAATATAAAACTGTCGAAGTGAGTGGGATAAGCGCAATATGAAAACTTAAACTCAAGAGGGCATAAAATAAATAGAGTTTAATAAATAGAATAATAAGCGCACTGACTGGCGCGAAAAGTAAACGGATATTTTTTGGATCACGATGGTGATCGTGGTGAAGGCGTAGCAAGAAGCGTTTTAGTAGGCCATCGTTCTGGGGTAGTTTGGCGTGCAATAAATATTTATGCGCAAACCATTCGTAAAACGGTGCTAAGATCACCGGCAAGATAAGCCACAGAGAGTGATGGGTGAATAAATGCAAATGCCAATTTAGCCCACACAGCACCGCGAATAAAAACCACAAGCCCCAGATGGTGGGGTGGCTAAAATAAATTTTTAACATGGTTTTCATGGGTTCGTCTCCTCTACCATAATGTTAAATGTCGTCCCCAAAGTTTGCGTTAGGCATAAAGCTTTTTGCTTGCTCTCTGCGGTTTCACATGGCGCTGAACGGCATTGAAGTGATTAGACCACTTGAAAATTGCTACGTTTTATCCAGCATATCGAGTATAATGGCGTATTTTAATGTTCGCCGTGAACGAAACGCAAGCCACATTATTCTAGGTTTTATATTCCATGACAAAATTATCAAAATGGTTAGTTATAAGCATCATCGCGCTGTTATGTCAGGGCTGTTTCACGGATCATGATAAAACCAATAACGATGCGATTGCCGTAGAAGTGGCAACCATCGGTACCCGCGATATTCCCGAAACGGTTTCTGCAGTGGGAACCTTATCCTCATTTAACGTCGCCACGCTCAGTGCGCAAGTCGAAGGACAAGTGGTTAAAATTTTTTTTAACAATGGACAAGACGTTAAAAAAGGCGATGTGATCGTTCAGCTAGAGCAAGAAACCGCGCAGGCAAATGTCGATTCGGCCAAGGCGGCGTTAAAGCTCAGCCAAACCACGCTGGCACGCTATTTAGAAGTGAAAGAATACGGCGGGGTTTCCACTCAAATGTTAAATCAAGCGCAAGCTGACGTTGCCACTAAAATGGCAGCGTTAAAAACGTCTACCGCAGCGCTGGATGAAAAACAAATTGTCGCGCCGTTTAATGGCACCTTGGGAGAATTAAAAGTTAATGTCGGCGATTACGTTACTTCGGGGCAAGCGATAGTGCCCTTGGTTAATAACGATCATCTCAAAGTCAGATATTCAGTACCTCAAAAGTTTGTTTCACAACTCAGTATTAATCAAGAAGTCGATGTGGAGGTTAACGGAATTAATAAAATTTTTCAGGCAAAAGTCACCTTTATTTCACCCGCGGTCGATCAAAACACCCGCATGGTGACGGTGGAAGCCACACTGGATAATCAAAATGGATTATTAGCGCCTGGAATGTTTGCTGGCATTGAACAAGTGGTGGGCGTTGCTAAAAACAGTGTGATTGTTCCCGAACAAAGTATTACCGCGAGCATGGCTGGCGATTTTGTTTATCGAATCACCGATGGCAAAGCGTATAGTGCCAAAGTAGAGTTAGGACGGCGGATTAAAGGTTATGCCGAAGTGAAATCGGGTTTGAAACCAGGCGATGTTGTGGTCACCGCCGGTATTCAAAAATTAAGTGATGGTACACCCGTAAAAATAGTCACAGCGCAACCGACGACCGACACGGAGTAGATTAAGGTGAAGCTCACAGAAATTTGTATCAAACAACCCGTGTTAGCGATTGTCTTAAATCTGGTTTTGGTCGTTGTGGGAATTGTTGGTTATCACCGTTTAGAAATTCGTTTTTTCCCTGATTTACGTGAACCCCTGATGAATATTGGCGTGCATTATGAGGGTGCCGATCCTAAATTAATGGAAAATAGCGTTACCACCTTAATTGAAAATTCACTTGCGGGCGTCGATGGCATTCAAACCATGACCTCTTCCAGTAGCAATTCTTGGTCTCGTGTTTATATTCGTTTTCGTTTAGATGCCAATTTTGAAGAAGGCGTGAATGAAGTGCGCGATAAAATCGCCGCATTACGTGAGAAATTGCCAGCCGATATCGATCCGCCCTCGATTAATGTCGGTGGGAATGATATGGGCGTATTAAGTTTAGGATTTATTGATCCACATAAAACAGCGGCTGAAATTCGCGACTATGTTCGCCGCTACGTTTGGCCGAAATTACGGCAAATTCCTGGAGTAGGCGGTGTTGATATTTATGGCGCCAGCGATTATGCGTTACGAATTTGGTTAAATGCCGATGAATTGGCGACGCGCGGCGTGACCGCCACCGATGTAAAAACCGCTTTGCAAAATAATAATATCGATTTTCCCGCCGGCAGTATTAAAGATCCTTGGCGTAATTATTCGGTGATTTCCGCCACGCGCTTATCCACTCCCGAAGAATTTAAAAATGTAGTTGTTTATAATACCCAGGGATTACCCCTTAAAATTCGTGATATTGCCGATGTTGAATTAGGTTACACCAGTTTACAAGATGCGCCGATGCGCATTAATGGCCAGTCGGCGATTGATGTCGAAATCAAACCTCTGCAATCGGCAAATCCCATTCAAGTGGCCAATTTAGTTAAACACTCTTTAGAACAAATTCGTAAATCATTACCAGCGACGATGAGTTTACGAGTCAATTACGATCAATCATTATTTTTAGCCAGCTCAATTCATGAAACCTTTCACTCAATTTTGGAAGCCGTAATATTAGTGATGTTAGTGGTATTTTTATTTTTAGGATCATTGCGCGCGTCGTCGATCCCGATTGTTACCATTCCTTTATGTTTAATTTCTGTATTTGGATTAATGTATTTATTAAATTTTACTATTAACGTTATGACCTTGCTGGCTTTGGTATTAGCGATTGGTTTGGTAGTAGACGATGCTATTGTGATGTTAGAAAATATTCATCGTCATATAGAGGCTGGCGAAAAGCCCTTTACTGCAGCCATCAAAGGCAGTCGCGAAATTGCCACCGCGGTGATTGCCATGACTATCACGCTGGCAGCAGTGTACGCGCCTATTGGATTTGCTCAAGGTTATTCGGCGGTCATTTTTAAAGAATTTGCTTTTTCATTGGCAGGAGCAGTTATTATTTCAGGCTGGGTAGCGCTGACCTTATCGCCAATGATGTGTTCACGCATTTTAACCACTCATGATCACGATAATAAACTGGTAGCCTTGGTGGATAAATGGTTTGATAAAATTGCGACAGGCTATCAACGCTATTTAGCTTTAATTCTTAATCAACGTTTGCGGGTTTTTTATGGCTTATTAATCATTGGTGGATTAGGTCTGGGATTATTTCATTTTACCTCGCAAGAATTTATTCCTAAAGAAGATGTGGGGTTAATTCAAACCTCGATTACTTCCCCCACCGGATCGAGTTTAAATTACACCGATAAATACATGCGTGATATTGAAAAAATTTATGCAAACTTACCAGGCGTGCAAAGTTATTATTCGATGATCAGTAGCGGTGGGGCCACCTCTTATATTGCCTTAAAACCCTGGGGTGAACGCACCATTACCACCAATAAATTATTAGAAATATTAAAACCGCAATTAAAAAATGTTCCAGGAATTGAAGCGTATCCCAGTATTCCCGATCCGGTAAGTTATGGTGAAGATGGCAGTGATGTAACAATTCAATTAACTACTGCCAAAAGTTACGATGATTTAATTCAACCGATGCAAGCGTTAATGAAATTAGCCAAAGCTAATCCTGGATTAAGTCACGTGGAAACAAATTTAAAATACGACGATCAACAATTTGAATTAACTATTAATCGCGAATTAGCAGGCACTCTGCATGTCAATATTCAAGATATTGCCAATACGATTGCTGTGATGTTAGGTGGATCTCATGTTACTGATTTATTCAGTGATGGTTATAGTTATGAAGTGCTCGTGCAAACGCAGAAAAAGGATTTAGAGAATTTTAAAGGCATTGATAAATTATATGTGCGCAGTGGTCAATCCACACCACAAATGATCCCCTTATCAAGCTTAGTCAAATTAACCCCTAAAATTGGTCAACCTGGATTGCCTCATTTTAATCGCATGCGTGCCGCTGCCTTAACGGCAAATTTAAATCCAGGCTATAGCGTCGGGCAAGCGGTAAAATATTTTCAATCAGTATTACCTTCCGTGTTAAATAAAGATATTGATTATGCCTTTGCAGGCAAAGCGGCAGAGTTTATTCAATCCAGTGGGGATATGATTGGTATTTTCTTACTGGCGATTGTTTTTATTTATTTAGTATTAGCCGCGCAATTTGGCAGTTTTATTGATCCCTTTATTATTTTATTAACAGTACCATTAAGCATCGTGGGAGCATTAATCTGTTTGAAATTCACGGGCGGTACCATAAATTTATATACAGAAATTGGCTTTGTGACTTTAATTGGGATGATTTCTAAACATGGAATTTTAATCACACAGTTTGCCAATAGCTTACGTCAGCAAGGTGTGGATATGGCTCATGCAATTATTCAAGCAGCTGCCACACGTCTGCGTCCTATTCTCATGACGACTGCGGCAATGGTATTAGGTACATTACCCTTAGCGTTTGCATCAGGTCCCGGATCGGTAGGACGTCAACAAATTGGTTGGGTGATTGTGGGTGGTTTATTATTTGGAACATTCTTTTCATTAATTGTCGTGCCGATTGCATATTCTTATTTTGGCCGCTTTAAACGATTTGATGACGTAAACAATTTGGAATGAACGTGAAGTTAATAAAGTTGGATTTTGCTTTTGCTCAATCCAACTTATATTAATTTAATAATTTAAAAAATTAAAAGGTTTTATCTTCATTAAATCCTTGCCAAATGCTATCCATTTCATTACTACCTTCATCGTGATCGCGCAGTTGTGAAATTCGTTGATGCTTTTTAATTTCAGCCAGTTGTGATGCAGAAGGTGATATTGTTTGATTAATATCTTCCAGAAAATGATCCAATTCACTGACAAAATCGCGTTGTAGTTTTGGCATGATCCACCTTGTTATCTCGAGTTAAACCTAGGATTTATTGTAAACTTTTACCCTGCAATTTTGCCATACCCACCGTGTAACTGCAAAGACTTAATTTTGTTTTAAAATGGCAGCCAAACGATAAGCGGCGAGCGCTAGCTGTTTTTTCGTGATATTAATGACTTCTGTATCATAACTTTTACGGCTCATGTCACGAAATCCATAGATTTTGGGGAAATAAGTTACACTTTCTTTAGCCCAGGCTTCAGCAGAATTCTGGTTCAATTCTTGACTAAATTGTTTGGCGGGATAACGCTTTTGCAATTCTTCCGTAATATAGGAAATATTCACAGTTGAAGTTAGATAACCCGCACCATCTTCCCACAAATCTAAAAGTGTTTTATCGCAATTATCCTCACCCACTGGAATTAAACAAACATCTTCTCCCATATTATTCGATTTGCATTGTTGATCGACTAGTATATGAGTGCGTAACGGCTGGTGAACATCCGTGATGAAATTAGCTAAAAATACTAAATTGATAACTTTAGTGTTACTGGTATAGCTTTCCTTTAAACCCTTTTTAAAATGATTAATTGCCCAAACGAGATTGGGTGTTTTAATAGAATTGCACTGAGGTAAATTTGGATAAGGAAAATTGATAGCATGCCAGTTTTGGGTATCTTGTTCTTTATATTTAGTTAACGAACTAGGCAGCGTTCCATTCAACTGTTGATAAACCTCACCTAGGGGCTGCATTTTCCAAAAACTGGGTAATACACTTAAGCGCGCAAATAAACTTGCTGTTTTAAAATGCTGTTTGAGGTAATTACGTTGTTTAAGTGGTAGATTAATTTCAATTAATTTTGCCATATGCTCATAGCGGAGTTGATCGGGTTTCGATAATTGATTCAATGCCATTTGCGTGACAATCACATAAGCGCGCTCACTCCAAGCGTAGCAAAAATTAATTGAAAAAATGCAAGAGAATAGAACCATGAGTAAATAATAACGCATGCAATGAGATTCCTTTCGTCCTAATGTTAATTGCCCAGTTTTCTCATTACTGTAATGATTTTAACGGCATGATTCAATTTATTTATCGATAAGGACGAACATGAACTTGGGTGCCAATGGTTAGAAACTCTTGGCTTAACCATTTAGCATCGGCCATATCGGTGCGAACGCAGCCATGACTATCGGGCCGACCGGGAAGCATACCGGCATGTACGGCGATGCCGCCATTAAAAAAACTACAATATGGCATCGGTGCGCCACCAAATGGCAAAGGATATTTACGCGAATAACAATCGGCACCTTGTTTACGATAGACACTAAATTTTCCAGTAGTAGTACGACAACTGGAATTATCCTCTGGACATTTATCTTTACCAGGTGAAATAGCGCCCCATTTTAATAATAAACCATTTTTGCCATAGGCCGCCCAAGCAAGTTTTTCTAAATCTATAATTAATATTTTTTCCATCGCTGCGGGCATGCGTTCGGGAAAGGGTGAAAGCGAGTGGCGTGTAGCATTTTCTAAATTTTTAGGAACAGCAACCGTTCCCGATAAACCGATATTAACGCGATTAATTAATTTAATTAATTGACGAGTTTCTGCATTCGTCGCTATTTTTTTCCACGTGTCGCTGCCGACTTTTACACAATCAAAATTGGGATTTTCACGGCATAATTTTGCACCAAAAGGTGAGGCTAAACTCATAGAAAAATAAAATACTAACCCAATACCTAATAAGAGATTACGCATTTTAACCCCCAAAATATTCTTTTTAACTGTTTAGGATTTAAGCAGTACTCCTATTATTATAGACTTTTTTTATAATTTTCCTATCCGCTATAAAACAAGGGCACTTTACGCACACTTTAAACCAACAATTCATTAAAAAGCAGCTATACTTAAATCATCGAGATGGATTCTTGGGGTAGATAATGAATAACATTAATAAAAAAATGGATGCTAATATCGCATTATTTTGCGAATATCTCGAGCGCTATCGGCAAAATGGCTTACGCATCGCACCCGTGCGGCAATTATTGAATCAGCAATTGAGTTCTAATGAGTTAATTATTTACGCAGATTGTTTACCTAATTGTATGAATGATGAATTGACTAGTTTAATTGAATTTCCCGTTACCAATCTTGAGGTTTTAAACGTTTATCGCCGGCAACGTATTGCCGATTTAGAACATTTTTTTTATGAACAATATCAATTACTCAATCAATGTGAACAGGCTCTTCTTGCCATGAATGAGAGAATTGTGGATGATGCGCTTTCAAAGCGCAATACTTTCAAAGAACAATCATCGCAAGCACATTATCAGGAATTAAGAGAAAGTTTGATTCAACAGCAGCTTGATCAATTATTAGATTTAATTCGTTTAATCTTATTAAAAAACACCAATTCGAGTGAAGAAATTCGCAAAATTAATCGAGTAATGGGTAAAGATTTGGCAAAAACAATGACGCCTTCTTTACGAAAGGTATTAATCCAGCTTAGAAATTCATTAGAAAATCGCATGGATTATAAGCAGACACGCACGCTTTCAGAACAATTTGATGTCATGGTGCTAGGTCAAGATTTAATTCAGATTTTATTGATAGACGATCAATTTTCACAAGTTAATTCTGCGCTGATGAAAATTTTTCAACATCAACCATCAATAAAAGAAAATTCACCCGAATTTTCATTAAAGGGGGAGTCTTTGCTAGATGAATTAGAAGATTTAATGAATCAACTTACAATCATTTCCGCAAAATCTTCTAATTTAGAGTCAAGTATTCACCTGCAATCCGTTTTTTTTCAACAGGGGAAATACCCGCCTGAGTTATTGGTGTTAATTGATCATGCGGAAAATAGAATAAAACATGTATTAAATGAATTTCCTAATCAATATAAAAAAGCCATTAGCTTGCGTGATAAACTGCATGCAATAATTGAGCATTACTCTACGGCATCAGACATCAATCTCTCCTCATTTTCTCAAAGTAATAATAGAGTAGACGATGAAAATATTATTAACGATGCTCATAGAGAAGAAAAAGCTATTTTATATACCATAGCTGTGGTATTAGCAGAGCACATTGTTAGCGAACAACATTTAAAGTCGGATTATCAATATTTTATTAATAGCTTCAAGCAAGATAACTATAAAAAACGTGAACAAGATTATGAACAGCTAACTGAACTGAAAAATACTTTACAACAATCTGGAGAACACTCCTTATTTTTGAAAAGTATTGTTCATGATGTCACGCAAGCTTTATTGGAAAGACACCATTTAACGCTTGGCTTAAATTATTTTGTTGAGTCAATTAGTCATAGTTTTTCATATGGAAAAATCCATAGTAAAGTTTGTCGAAATCTGATTAATGAAATAACCCATCAAGCAAAAGAAAATGCGCTCATACTCTCTACGCATAATCAATGGGGTATAAATTCATTGGACTATAGAGAATTAAATTTCTTTTACTTATTAAAATCCTTTTCAAAAAGTATTCTGGCCATCCCAAGCGTAATCCCATTTCTTAACCCCAAAGAAGATATAATAATGGTTGACAATCTTGATAGTATTCTCAGAAAAATAGAAGTTAATCTTCACTCTGAATCGGGGTATATTGCAGCAATGACGACTGATTTTAATAATAAAATTACACCCTTGAAAAATTTTTACGAGCGTAGCAAACTCTTTCTAGAAAAATTAAGTGAAAAAAGAAAAAATCACACAGAAATGGCAAAAGAGTTATTAAACGTTATTGAATTTCGCCTACTGCAATTGCAAAAATTTATTAATCATTTAGAGAATCGGTCTCGGACATTAAGCAATATTTATAAATGCGTCAACAATAATAAAGAATACTTAATACATTTGCAAAAATGCCATCAAGATCAAATTTTGAAGGCGGAAGAGCTTTCAAGACTTGTGATTCATCATGCATCACATTCATTATTAACTAAGCGCGCAGAAATATTATTAGATCGCTATACTCATTTGAAAAAAGCAGAAACCATTATTGAACAATCATTTAAAATGTTAACATTCCCCTCGCGTCATTTGAGTGATTTTATTCGAGAAGCTTTAGCAATTGTAAAAACCACTAATGCAGAAATCGAATGGTTAAAAATGAGGGATGCGCATTTGGCGTATATTAACCAATGGTCACGCCTGCGTGGAGATGATAATTATGAAGAAAATATCGCGAGCAATCAAAATTCTATTCAGCAATCACTAGAAGAATTAAAAGTAGCTGTCGATCATTTTTTATCAACGCGCTATGATTGTTTAACCCGTAAATTATTGTTAATACGTTTACTAAGTTATTTAAAACGTCAATTATTAACAACAGAAACCACAATCGATAAAGATCATTTATTGGATGCCAATAAGACTCTGAATAATTTAACAGAAACATTATTGCAAGCTTATACTGAATACCGTGGCAAGGTAGAGTTATTAATCACCAAACGTCAAGCAATGCTAGCTAGAAAAAAACCTCATTTTTTGTTTACTATTTTTAGGCAATTTAAACGAAAAATTAACTTCAGTAACCAACAATGTCTTCTCAATGTAGAGGAGATATTAAATTATTTATATTTGGCACATCGGCAACACGTAAGTGATGATATCATGCTAGAAGAACTTGATCAGCGTTTTGCTATGACAGTTCACTCATTGATCATTGCCTATCAAGCGGCACAAGCGCGCTTGCAACAGATAAAGCTGGAACTGAATTCGCCGCTTAATTTTAAAATTCTTCGTTATATTTCTCGCCAATACCAGTCGCGCTATAATCATTTTTTAAATGCTAAGAAAAATGTTAATGACTTGGAAAATCGGTTATTGGATTTTATCGATAATTTTGCTAACAACGTAGCAGCCTGGCAAGCCGATATAGAACAACAAATGGAGATACAAGAAGATGAAGCCATGCAACAATATTATCGTAAACGACGCTTGAAGATTGTCGGAAAATCTTGAATCTAAATTTCGTAGTATCTTGCTTTTATTTCATCTCCCCGTTAAGATAAATCTACTTCATCTAGAGTTTGTTTTACGCTATGAAAATTCGCAAATGGATTTGGTTACTATTCAGTTTATTGTGTGTGTTTAATCATGCATTTGCCGATGGTTCTTTTCGTGAATTTATCTACGATTTACAACGGCAAGCACTTCAGCGTGGAATCTCACCTTGGGTGGTTCGACAAGCCTTAGGAAATGTGCAATTACTTTATCAACATGTCACTCACGCGCGCGCTTATCATGCCAGCCCCTTAACTTTTTTAGAATATTTAAATAAAAGTGTTACCGAAAAACGCATTGAACAAGGAAGAATTGAATTAAATAAACATCATCAGTTACTAACACAAATTGCTCATGACTATCATATTCCTGCTAATTTAATTGTGGCGTTATGGGGCTTAGAAACGAACTATGGCCACATCCAAGGAGATTATCCTGAAATCAGTAATTTAGTTACTTTGGCGTATCGCGATCGTCGGCGTAGAATGTTTCGTGAACAGTTAATGGATGCTTTACAAATTTTAGATAAACGAGCTATTGATATGCAAGATATGCGAGGCTCGTGGGCGGGAGCGATGGGGCAATGCCAATTTATGCCTAGTGCCTATTTAGATTTTGCGGTGGATTATAATCACGATGGTCGTAAAGATATTTGGCATAATTCCGGCGATATTTTTGCAAGTATGGCGAATTTTTTACAGCATAAACATTTTAATTTATCTCATCCCATTTTAATTCCTGTGCAGGTGCCCACTGCTATTGGACGTTGGGAAGGTCGTTATGAACATTCCGTCAATTATTGGTTAAATCAAGGGGTGCGTTCAAAAGCAGGTTATGTCTTGCCTCATTCACAGGCGATGGCATCATTATTCTTTCCCGATCATGATTCCACTCAAGGCTATTTAGTCTATTCAGACAATTTCCGTGCCGTATATCACTGGAACCAATCTACGTATTATGTGTTGAGTATTGGTGTGTTGATGAATGAATTAACTCATAAGTAGCCTGGAACTTCGCTGCGCTGCGATCCAGGATCGGTGAAATTTTAAAACTCCTAAAAAAAACGAATCCTGAATTTAATTAAGTTTTGTGAGGTTGTTAAAGATTGGGGGTTAAACGAGATCAATCCTGGATCTCACTTTGCTCGTTCCAGGCCACCACTAACGTTATATGCAATTATTTTTAAATTTGATTGGTGATGTATTTTTTTGGTTTTTCAAAATTTTCTTTTTTAGCATCGACTCGCGATATCGCACGTACTGTGGTTGGCGGTGATAGTGACGTGAGTTACCTTTTAATCCATTAAAAAAAATTCAACTATACTCTTCACACTTGAATTTTAGGCTTTGTTGTCGAGCTAAAGCTGCTCAGTCATGTATTCAGTATACACTCCTTCGCATCTTTAACTCGACGCCTCGCCTAAAATCCAATTGTTTTGAGTATATGATCCTGGATCTTCGCTGCGCTACGATCCAGGCTACGCGCTTTGCTCGTTCCAGGCTACATTATTACCCTGTAAATAAGCCGACGGGATCAATATATTCGCGATTTAAGGCTTGCGCTACGGCTTGATAAGTAATATGAGAATGATGAACATTGAGGCCGTTGCGTAAATGAGGGTTTTCTAATAACGCCGTGGCTAAACCTTTATCGGCGAGTTCGACAATAAAAGGTAATGTCGCATTATTTAAGGCAAAGGTTGCAGTGCGAGGGACGCCACCTGGCATATTGGTGACACAATAATGAATGACACCATCGGTAATATAAGTAGGTTCATCATGAGTGGTCGGACGCGACGTTGCAAAGCATCCACCTTGATCAATAGCCACATCGACGAGCACGGAACCTTTTTTCATTTTTTTCACTAATTCACGCGAAACTAATTTGGGCGCGGCAGCACCCGGAATTAATACTGCACCTACGACGAGATCGGAATTTACAACATACTGTTCAATCGCTTCGTTGGTCGCAAAAATAGTATTTAATTTCGAGCCGAATTGAAAATCCAATTCTTGTAATCGGCGTAACGATTTATCGAGCACAGTAACACTGGCTTCCATTCCCATGGCCATGCGCACGGCATTCGTACCCACAACACCGCCACCAATCACAGTGACTTTAGCGGGTGCCACGCCTGGTACCCCACCTAATAAAACGCCATTTCCGCCTTGAGCTTTTTCCAAGCAATGCGCGCCCGCTTGAATGGACATCCGACCGGCGACTTCACTCATGGGAGATAACAAGGGTAAACCGCCACGCGCATCGGTTACGGTTTCATACGCAATCGCAGAACAACCCGAGGCTAATAATAATTCTGCTTGTTCAGGATCGGGTGCTAAATGTAAATAAGTAAATAAAATTTGTCCTGGACGCAACATTTTGCATTCTTGTGGTTGCGGTTCTTTGACTTTGACAATTAAATCGGCTTTAGCAAAAATTTCGCTAGCGGAATTAGCAAGCGTTGCACCCGCTTCCACATAGAGTTTATCGGTAATCCCAATGCCTTCACCAGCCCCAGCTTCAACCACAATTTTATGGCCGCGTAATACTAATTCACGCACACTGGCTGGCACCATGCCTACACGATATTCACGATTTTTAATTTCTTTTGGAACGCCGATTAACATATTTTTCTCCAAATAGATGTCATTGTCTTCGCGCATTATACTGGGCAATTGAAAAGAGACAAGGGTTTGTGTGAAGATATACGATGAAAGGAATATTCATGATTTTAACTGAAAGAGTAAGAAGTGATGCTATCATATTATCCAGCCATTCGTCCCTATGCAAAACATGCTTTAAAAGTAGGAAAAATCCATCAACTTTATATTGAAGAATCGGGAGAACCCACAGGGCTTCCCGTTTTATTTTTGCATGGCGGCCCAGGTTTTGGGTGTAGCGATCAATCGCGTCGGTTTTTTGATCCGATGATTTATCGGATTATTGCTTTTGATCAACGTGGTTGTGGTCGCTCTACACCTTATGGCTCGATTGAAGAAAATACCACACAAGATTTAATTCAAGATATCGAAAAAATTCGTGAATTGTTAAATATCGATCGCTGGATTATTTTTGGCGGTTCATGGGGTGCGACACTTGGTTTAGCGTATGCGGAAACGTATCCTGAAAAAGTCATGGGATTAATTTTACGCGGAGTATTTTTAAATCGCGAACAAGACATCCATTGGATTTACCGCGATGGCATGAATCACATGTTCCCCGATTTTTGGGAAGATTTTATTAGTCATATTCCTAAAGCAGAACAACACGATTTAATTCAAGCTAATTATATTCGCGTCACGGGTAAAGATGATTTAATGCGCATGACTGCCGCGAAAGCTTGGGCTTTGTGGGAAGCGCGCTGTGCAACGCTTGATCCCAGCCCACAATTATTAGAAGAGCTGTCCGATCCAAAACGCGCCGTGCCGTTTGCGCGAATAAGCTGTCATTATTTTAAAAATCATTTATTTCTAGAGCCTAATCAAATTTTACAAAATATTGCCGCAATCCAAAAAATTCCAGGAATTATAGTGCATGGTCGTTACGATATGTTAACTCCATTAGAACACGCGTGGGAGTTACATAAAGCCTGGCCATCCTCGCAATTAAACATTATACGTGATGCAGGACATGCCGCTGCTGAACCGGCGATTGTCGATGCCTTAGTTCGTGCGACCAAAAGCATGGCGCATCGTTATACGGCGGCATAAATAATCGTGAGAGTAAGTAATGCAGCGTAAAATTATTATCGAGGATTATCATCCGCATTGGCCGAAATTATTTTATAAGAATCCGAATCTTTAAAAAATATGTTTGCTGAAAATTGCATTGCTATTCATCATATTAAAGTCTTATGTAATTTACCTGGAATTTCTTGTACTAATTTCGGTAATAAATAACCCGGCAACAAACATTGTAGTTGCGCGTAAATCGTGTGAATTTCTTCTAGCGGTAATGCAAAATGACCAGCGCCTTTTACCGCATCGAGTCGGTGTAAATAATATGGTAACACTTTTGCTGCAAATAATTGTTTGCTTAATTGCGCTAAAATTTTAGCATCGTTATTGACGTGTTTTAATAAAACAGATTGATTGAGTGCAGTAATTCCGTGACATGATAATTGTTGTAAATGCCAAGAGACCGCTTCATTAATTTCTTGGGGATGATTGCAATGAGTAACTAATACCGGTTGCAAACGCGATTGACTAAACCAAGCAATAAATTCATCGCAAATACGTTCGGGGATCACAATAGGTAAGCGTGAATGAATGCGTAAGGTATCGATATGAGAAATGGTTGCAATGTTTTCTGCAAATTCTTTTAAGAGTGCATCGGGTAAAATTAACGGATCACCACCACTTAAAATCACTTCATTCACTTCAGGATGTTCACGAAGATAATTAAAAATATTTTCCCAGTGTTTAGTACCTAAGGTATTTTCTGCATAGGGAAAATGCCGTCGAAAACAATAACGACAATTCACCGCGCAATGTCCTGTTAAAGTCACTAAAATGCGATTTGGGTATTTGTGCAAAATGCCGGGAATACGGTTAAATTGCGCTTCTTGCAACGGGTCTTGACTAAATCCTGGATACTCAGTCAATTCTTGTGCTTGCGGTAAAACTTGTAATAAGAGTGGATCCTGCGGATTATTTCTTTGCATGCGATCGACAAATCCTCTGGGTACTCGTAGGGCAAAATTATTGTCGTGTTGCAGAGTGGGAGGTAAGCCCAAGTAAGCGCATAACTCTGTTGCAGAGGTAATGCTGGTGCGTAAAAGTTGCTGCCAGGTTTGCTTCGAGGGGAGGGTTCGCGGTATCATCGCATGCAATTCCTTACGGTTACAAAATGAGGTTCTCAATGGCATCGTATTCTACCAATGAATTTAAAAGTGGGCTAAAGATCATTTTAGATGGTGATCCTTGCAGTATTATCGAAAACGAATTTGTTAAACCAGGTAAAGGTCAAGCCTTTAATCGCGTGCGCATTCGTAATTTAAAAACAGGACGCGTGATTGAACGCACCTATAAATCCGGTGAAAGTGTGGAAGCAGCCGACGTCAACGATGTCGATGTCCAATATCTTTATACGGATGGTGAATATTGGCATTTTATGCAACCCGATAGTTTTGAACAATATTCGGTAAGTGAAGCGGGTCTTGCCGATGCCAAACAATGGCTTAAAGAACAAGACATGTGTTTAATGACGTTGTGGAATGGCGCGCCTTTATCCATCATGCCACCCAATTTTGTGGTATTAAAAATTGTTGAAACCGATCCGGGGTTAAAAGGCGATACCAGCGGTGGTGGCGGAAAACCTGCTACTTTAGAAACCGGTGCGGTGGTGCGAGTGCCATTATTCGTGCAAAATGGCGAATTAATTAAAGTCGATACTCGTAACGGTAGCTATGTCTCGCGTGCCAAAGAATAATTCAGACTTAATGTGGCAACCAACAGCCAGTAATTTGCATTTGCAAATACGGGCGCAATTATTAGCACAAACCCGCGAGTTTTTTGCAAAAAAGCAAGTATTAGAAGTCGAAACCCCGTTACTCGCGAGTCACGGGGTGACCGATTTGCATTTGCATGCGTTTGCAACTCTCTTGCAACCCGCGCAAACAACCTATTATTTGCAAACCTCACCGGAATATGCCATGAAACGTTTATTATGTGCTGGGATGGGTTCGATATATCAAATTTGTAAAGCCTTTCGCAATCAAGAAATCGGTAGAAAACATAATCCTGAATTTACCCTAGTAGAATGGTACCGAATGGATTTTGATCATCATCAATTAATGAATGAAGTCGATGAATTATTACAAACTCTATTATCTTCCTTACCCGCCGAAAAAAAATCGTATCAAGCATTATTCAGCGAAAAATTAAAATTCGATCCCTGGGAAATTTCATTCTCTCAATTAAGAGAATTAACGCAAGCATTAGTGCCTAATTTTTATGGTGAACTAACCGATAAAACCACGTGTTTAGAATTATTAATGACGCATTTAATTGAGCCGGAATTAGGTTTTAATCAACCAATTATGATTTACGACTACCCGCCAGAACAAGCGGCACTTGCGAAAATTCGCCGAGAAAATCATCATGAATACGCGGAACGTTTTGAAGTTTATATTCAAGGTATAGAATTAGCCAATGGCTTTCATGAACTCAGCGATCACCAAGAGCAACAACAACGTTTTCAACAAGATATAGCTTTGCGAGAACAAGCAGGATTACCAAGCTTAGCCATCGATCCGTATTTTATTCAAGCCCTAAAACAAGGCTTACCACCGTGTGCGGGTGTTGCCTTAGGATTTGATCGTTTACTCATGATTAAATTACAAACGCGCGATATTGCTGAAGTAATGAGTTTTACGATTAAGAGGATGTAATATTCCAAGGAATTAAGTATCTCGACATGACCAATTTTTCCTATACTACAAAATAGCCAGCAGGCAAATGAGGGCAAAAACCCAACTATGGCGTTAGGGAGAAACGGTGTCGAGAGCAGCGTCAGCGCTGACTAAACGTTGGCCGATAGTTTGATCGTGACAATAAGGGCATATGCCTTGGCAATTTTCTTGATCGTCTTTTGTCAATGGATTGCGACAGGCGTAACATTGGATAGTGGCACTTTCTTGTAAATTAGGATCGAGTGCTACACGTTTATCAAAGACAAAACATTCGCCTTCGTAAAAATCGCCACCGCATTGTTCAAAATAATTTAAAATGCCGCCTTCAAGTTGATACACTTGATTAAATCCTTGTTGACGCATGAATTCTGCGGCTTTTTCGCAGCGAATTCCACCCGTACAAAACGTGACAATGGTTTTATCTTTGCAGTCTTCTAAGTGTTGAATGGCTTCGGGAAATTGACGAAAATGTTGAATGTGTAAATCTACGGCATTTTTAAAAGTTCCTACGCGATATTCATAGTCGTTACGCGTATCCACGACAATCATATCTTTATTATTTTCATACCATTGTTTAAATTCTTGTGGTGAAACATAAGGTGCGGTTTGTTTGGCAGGTTCAATATTATCTTGTCCAAAGGCAATGATTTCTTCTTTAATTTTAACTAACATGCGGGAAAACGGTTGAGTGTCAGAAAAACTTTCTTTGTAAATTAAATTTTCGCATCCTGAAAAGGTGGCTAAATGAATTTGAAAATCGCGAATTTTATTTTCAGGGCCCGCCATGAATAAATTAATTCCTTCGGGCGATAATAAAATAGTGCCACGCAAACCTTGGCTACGAGTATATAATTTTAAAGCATCTCGCCAGGGAGTTAAATTTTCGGGTTGGATAGTTACAAATTTATACGCTGCGATATTTAAATAGGTCATGCTAGCCTCGATTGCTGTTTTCAACTCTGCGCGAATTCTAGCAAACTTTTAGCGTAAACTGTAGGGTGTTGTTTTAAACAAGGCTCTAAGATAGCGAGAGTGGCGCCTTTTGCCACAGCATAAACGCACAAAAATCTTGCTTATTCACTAGCACTTCAAATTTAAACCACGCTTGCTGCTCGGCAAATTGCTGATAAGTAGCGAGTGTTTCAGGAAAATCACTGGTTTTCGGGTGTTCCATGGTGGTGTTGAGGATCGAAATGGGTAGATCGGGAACGGCCGTTAAAATCCGTTGTTGAAGGCGCTCTATCCAATGTTCGCGAGTTTCATCTCTGGCTAAAATGCCATCCACTAAGCATAAATATCCCCCGGGAATCAATTTTTGTTGGCATTGTTTTAAGAATTCTTCTTTTTGCTGGTAAGATAAATGATGGAGAGCATAGCTGCTAAAAATAATCTCGACGGGTGTTGTAAGTTGAGTGAGAATCTCGAGCATGTCGCCACAGAGAAATTGTTTATCACACGTCAGTTTAGCCAGAATATCATCGGCTTTTTGCAGGGTTTCTGCCGCTGCATCTACGCCAATATAGCGTTGAATAGGGCTGTTAACCAAACTTTCAACAATGGCGCTGCCATCTCCACAACCCAAATCAACAAGGGTAAAGGGTTTATCCGCGTAAGCCTGTTGCAAGCAAGTTTTTAACATTGCAAACATGTCATCGTGCCATAAGGCATTATTCGCCACAATTTCGCGATAAGTATTCCATTCTGCATCAAAAAAACGGCCAACATCGTGTGAGTGCGTCATTTTATGTGTCCAATAGAGGAGTTTTAGTTCGCGCTATTATACCAGCAATTTTCCATTTCGTGACTATACTTAAACAGGAGTTGCAGATTGGTGCGAAACTCTTGTTAAAAAAGTCAATCCACTGGAGAGGATGATCATGAAAACACTGGAGAAAATAGCAGGAATAGCGGTTTTAGTGGCAAGTATGAGCGCGTGTACGAGCATGGGTTCGGGTGAAACCGTGGGTACAGTCGGTGGTGGAATTCTAGGTGGTGTGATTGGTAGCCAAATTGGCGGTGGCAGTGGTCGGACTGCTGCAACCATAGCAGGCACTGTCGGTGGGGCATTAATTGGCAATCAAGTCGGTAAAAATTATGATCGCAAGCGGTGATGGCTTGCTATCTTATTTTTATTGGTTAGGCTTTGTTGATAATGCTACTCTGCGGGTCGTGTCTCGTTGATGCTTATTGACTTCGTGTAAACGGCGCTGAGTTACTTAAAAACCAACGAGCTACGTTAAGCCATAGTGAATGGTCAACACGCCCTAATAAAATCACAGGAAAAAATTATGGTGATATTCTAAATCGCTCGGTTACATAATTTTGCTTGCTTTTTTGCCAAAAAAACTATAATGTATGCTCAATAAAACTATAAATTAAAAACGCAAATTTAGATAATAAAAAAGCAATGCCTAATATAAAATTTAAAGACAATAACCAAATTTACAGCTGGTTAATTGAAGAAAATACCCAAGTCACGCTATCATCATCAAACCAAAAATTCTGTCTCGGATCGTTTTTAGGTCATGGCTCCTATGGCGCCGTATTTCGCCCCACATTGGGTAATATCAATGAAGGGCAAAACTTCCTGATAAAAATTGTATTTCAGGGCAGTAAGAATGATACTGACATTCAAACACAAATTAGCAGTGAAGTTGCGCGATGGCTGCAATACGATCCTGCCAATATGAATAACTTTTCTGAATATGGCCAAACTCCTTTGCAAGTAAAGGTGGAGAGTAACGGCAACGCAGTTACCGCTAAGGGCTATGTCATGCCTTATTATCCAGGTAAAACACTTTTTAATTATTTAATCAATCATCCTGGCCAAGTAGAAGCGGATGACATTATAAAAATACTCTTGGCAATTTTACAGGAGTACCAAACACTTGCATTTGTTCATAATGATTTTCATGCCAATAACATTATCATTAACAAAACAGCAGAACAATACCAAGTTAAGTTTATTGATTTTGGTTTGGCTGAAGAGAGTAATGATGAATATAATGCATGCTGGGATATTAAATCTCTTTTGAAAAATTTCTACATTAGAAGAGAGCTATATAAATTAAATTTTTCTAAGTCTTTATTATATTTTTTCGAGTTTTATTTAACTCAAGAAAAATTTGAGCTAAGCAATATTGCTACTAATTTAAAATTATTGCTACACTTTAAAAACGAAACTGGAAGAGTACTTTTCGCTAAAATTGAGACGGGTCTCAATAATGAAGATTTTCCAAAATTAGAAAAAATAGATAATCGTTATCAAACAACAAAAATTAGAGAAGTTCTCTGCAACGTGGATGAACGATATCTAAAAAAAATCTGCAGTGGTAATCCTAATAAACGTTACTTGCTGTATTTATTTACCTATAAGTTCCACCGCACGTTAAGAAATTTAATAGCAGATGAAGTGATTAGAATCATTAATAATTATCATCATTTTTTTAAAAACATTGAAAAGATTTGGAATTCTAACCATCCTGACAAATACACGTTATTATACACTTATTGCCGACGAGAAATCATACAATATTCCTATAAATCATTAAGTCAAGATGGCGTTGATTTAACCAATGTGATTCCTGGCGTGGGCGTTAATGCGGCCTTAAAAATTTTACAATCTGAAAATGAACCTTCCTTGAAATTATTTCAATTTTTTAAATCTTTACTGGAAGAGTTAATTAAAAATAATTTCAATAATTTCGATGTGAATTATATTTTTATTACAAATAATCCTGTTGCGGTAAAAATAGTGGATTTTCATTATGATTTAACCGGGCAAAAATTTCTAGAATCATTTCAGTTACTGCTAAATTATATAAACATTGAAATTCGCAGTAAGAAATATCAATACCCTCAATCATTCGTAAGCTTTGTTAAATTATGTGCGGATAGTAGCTTTAGCTCTACTGATAAAATTAAATTATATGCTGTATTATCAAGTGCTTTGACTTTAGAAAATGATCAGCAGCGAGATCTATACTTTAGAAGAAAATTAATAATCAATAAAATTAACCAGTTGTGTGATGAAAAATTAACACATTATTTTAACAACAATATATTGTTAAGTTATAGGAAGAATCTCTTTGATATCGTCGGCTCTAATAATTTTACTGCTTATGAAGAGGGTCTTTTGAGTTTGGTTGATATTTTATCAGATGAGGGCTTACAGAAAAATCTTGGTAGTGTTAATCAATCTCAGAGAGATGAGTTTATTAAAATTTTGCAAGAAAAATTAATCCATTTGATGAATTTTCTAAAAAAACCATGGTTTAATCATGATAATAATCTTAATAAAATTAAAACGTACTTTAATCGCCTAATTTCAAATGATTTAAGTGTCATTCTGCACTTAGAAAAATTAAACTGTTATGTGCTTGATCAACATTATCAGGCTTTTCAAACTAATCTGGATCTAACAATTCACTCTGATTTAAATCATGCTGAGAAAATGAATATGCTCAAACTTATCGTTGAATATCAACCCATTTGGAATATTTGCCGGTATTTAAAAACACTATTAACAGCTCAAAAAAAACCAAAAAAGTCATCTTGTTTCAATTTTTTTAGAAAAGCTCCCGATACCGCTGGAACGACGTTTGATTTTGGGAATGAACTGGCTAATCAACTCTTCAAACACTATTCAAACCCCAATTTCCATGAAAATATGGAATACTATACTTCATTCTCTACAGCATTAATTATTGAAGCTGAAAAAGCATTACACGAAAAATTAATCGGTTTATTAACTCCTGCGCTAACGCCCAATGCTACCTCAGATTTAAATACGCTAACTCCAAGGTATTAATAGTGATTCCGCGACATGACTTTCGTCATAAAGTGTTTGCAAAGTTCCGGGCTTTTTCAATGATTTTTCACGTCATGCATAGCCTGAAGAACGCGTTGTTGTGCTAGTGCCAAACTCGTTTTCGCATCATTCAATGCTTGCTGCGCTAAACTCACCTGGGCTTGTTGTAAATTAACTTGCTGATCAAAAGTGGGGGCAATATTATCAAGCTTAGTTTGCGCGTGTTGCAGATCCAGAGTTTTTTCTTTGAGATGATTTTCTGCAGCAAGCATTTCGCGATGCGCTTGGCGCAATTTTTTTTGCGAAGCAAGATGCTGTTGCACGCTGGCTGAAGGTTGCAAATCATCTTCATTGGTGAATAATTCTGCAGTATTAGGATTTGAATAAGTATTCGTTGCTTCTTTATTCAAGGTGATGGCATGGCTTTCTTGATGGTTAGTTAATTGGCGATCGGAAAATGTGGTGACACCTTTGGCATCGACCGAACGATAAATGGTGGTTGCCCACAATGGTGAAATAAATAACGAGAATACTACGAACGGAATCAAGAACAGGAAATTTTTACGGTGTGACATTCTCATCATCCCTTTAGTCAGTGTGATTTACGCCATATTCTAACTGATACTCACGAATTTGTCGTAACTTTTCCGCTGCGTGTTCTTGGGGTTGTAAATAATCGATAATATCATTCAGCGTTGCAATACTGATCACCGGAACTTGATAGCGCTGCTCGATTTCTTGCACGGCCGATAAGGCAGTTTGTCCGCGTTCTTGGCGATTAAAACTCAGGGCAACGCCGGCTAATGTACTCGTGTTTCCATCCACATGTTGCAATGAATGACGAATCGCCGTGCCCGCAGTAATTACATCATCAATAATTAACACGCGGCCTTGTAAAGGTGCACCAACGAGTAATCCGCCTTCACCGTGATCTTTTATTTCTTTACGATCAAAACAAAAGGGAACATCGCGTTGATAATCTTGATAAAATGCCATGGCGACAGCACATACTAAGGGAATGCCTTTATAAGCGGGACCAAATAATACATCAAATTCCAGATGAGCCGCGATAATCGCTTGAGCGTAGAGTTTGCCTAATTTTGCTAAGGCAGTACCTGTATTAAATTGTCCGGCGTTATAAAAATATGGACTATTGCGTCCCGACTTTAAGGTGAATTGACCAAAACGTAAGGCTTGATATTCAATGGCTAATTCAATAAATTCCAGGGAATAAGATGACATGGGACTACTCTCAACAACTCATTAGGAAAAATTTACTATGCGAATTATTACCGCCAATGTCAATGGGATCCGCTCGGCGGCCAAAAAAGGGTTTTTTACTTGGCTTAATCAACAACATGCCGATGTCGTGTGCTTGCAAGAAATAAAGGCACAGGCCGAACAATTAAACGATCCGCTATTTCATCCCCCCGGATATCATGTGTATTTTTTTCCTGCCAGTTGTAAAAAAGGGTACAGTGGCGTGGCAATTTATAGTAAAAAAAAACCGGAGAATGTTCAATATGGGTTAGGATTTGCAACTGCCGATACTGAAGGGCGCTATATTCAAATTGATTTTGAACAATTGAGTGTGGCTTCACTGTATTTGCCTTCCGGTTCAAGTGGCGAAGAACGCCAGCAAGTGAAATTTGCTTTTATGGATCAATTCATGGAAATTTTAAAAAACTGGCGTCAACAACAACGTCAATTGATTATTGGCGGCGATTGGAATACCGTTCATCAACGCATTGATATCAAAAATTTTAGCAGTAATCAAAAAAATTCAGGCTGTTTACCAGAAGAACGGGCTTGGATCGATGCGTTATTCACCGAAGTGGGCTATGTGGATGCGTTTCGCGTTATTAATAAAAACGCTGAACAATATACGTGGTGGTCTAATCGCGGTCAAGCTTGGGCGAATAATGTGGGATGGCGGATTGATTACCAAATTATCACCCCAGGATTACGCGATGCGGTTTATCGCGAAACCATTTATCGCGACGAGAAATTTTCCGATCACGCACCTTTAATTATCGACTATAATATTTAATTTGGAACTTTTTAGTTTTTGCTCTCTCTAACCATAATAAAAAGAGGCAGTGCGGGTTTTGTCCTAAACGCTCATAAAAATATAGTAATTGCTATTCTCTGCTTTCCTATTTTGATTGGCGAGCGGCGAATAGGCGAATGTTTAGAAGAATAATGAGGGGGTATAATGAAAAATGTACTTTGGAAACGTGATTCAATTCGGTCAAGAAAAATATTACACCCCCAATTTGCCCAAATATCACATTCAGTGTCTTTTCGTCAATATATTCAAGAATTTTTAGAAAGTAAAACACGCAATCGCTTGCTTAATATTATTCTGAATGGTATATGGGCATTCATTGCTATGTTTCGTCAACTCTTAGAAATTTTAACAGCTCTGAATTTATTACGCTCACTCATCGAGCCATTTTTACGTTATCAAGACACAAAAGATAATCATGAACGAAAAAAAATTATGCGAGAATTTGCCATCAGTATAACGATTGCCATCGCTTTAGTGGCTTTAGTAATTTTTGCACCTTACAGTATTCCTTTGCTAGGAATCATCACTAAAATTGGTGGGTTTTTGGTTCCACAATTAATTGAGCTTGGAATTGGCGGTGCAGTATATTTAGGCATTAAAAAAACATTTGATTTTTTTAAAAACCATAAAAGTCATCAAGAAAATTTAATTTCAGATCAAGATTTAGTGCTTACGGCTGAGCAAGAAGCACAACTTTCTGAACATGATTATTTCCATATTCTTAAATCAGAGTTAGTTTTCGAATATAATAAGTGTCATCATTTTAATGGACTTGGTCCGGTGCGCTTTCAGCATGAGTGGAGAGCAAAGCGTGCTAAGCAAGCACTTCTAGATTTAAAAAATGGGTATTGTATGACCGCGCGCGAAATTTTCGAAACACGCTTAGATGAGTGTGTGGAAGAAATTGAAGCAATTGATCGTGAGCTGATATTTAATACCTTAAACGAAGAAATGCAACAAATTGAGCTGGATTGAAAAGCTAGTTTAAATCAAGATTATCACGCATTTCTTAAAGTTCAAAAAGTCAGTCCAACCCTTTCAAAAATTGATAGTTTAAATAAATTTGAACATTATGCTTTAAATTTATATGCAGAAGATAATGTGACTCGCTTAATGATAAAACGCTTTATCCTTTCAAATAAAATGGAGGAATATTCTGAATTAATTAAAAAAACCCAGCATAACATCGAATTTTCAGATTCATTTCAGCATATTCAATTATCTAAAATTGACTTATCTAGGTCAAAGAATCATTCATTGCATCTGCCTGATTCTGAGCTTGAGCGTGAGCATCACTTTAATACTTCATTAAGTTTACTTTCCCGAGTTGCGAGTGGAAAAACAAGTAGTATTATCATTAATAAAATGATTAAGTATTTTAAAGCTATATATGTGATCATGAAAGCTTTATTTGAAATGTTGTTTGCGGTAAATATTATGCGTGAACTTGTAAAAAATTGGTCAGATTATAGTAATTCCTCTCCAAGTAGGCGACGAGAAATTATTTTCAGTTTGCTTGTAATTAGTATTATAGTTGTTGCTGTAGCCTGCTTTCTGCCTTATGCATTGCCTTCACTTGGTTTTTTACATGCTCTAGGTGGGGTTATTTTTCCGCCTTTGGTTGAAATTGGAGTGTTAGGTTTTTTTTATCAATCTATATCAAAAATTTTTCGTAGTGTAAAAAATTATAAAGAAAATCAACAAAATAATTGTGAAAAACCTGATGCCTACTCTTTGACTCATTTTGAGATCCTGCAAAAAATTGATCCGCATCTGCAAGAGCTTAATGTAAATTTGCAAGAACTGAATCCTAAAACTTCGCCGCAAAAGCAAAGTTTGTTAATGTGTATTGAGAATGATTTTTGCGATCGGATTAACCGTCAATATGTAAAACAGGTAGCTGGTGTTTCCTTAAAAGCATTAGAATTAGTGCGGGTGGGGCATGATGATAAGCTTGGCTACTATCAACAGGCTTTTTTTGCGCTGCGTAATAACAAGCCTGGAATGATTATTGCAATTTATTTGCGTAAAGTAGAGCGCTTAGATCGTAATATTCAGTTATTGCGAAAACATATAGAAGAATCGATAAGCCATTTGCCTGGATACCAGCATAAATTAGAAAAATCGTATCAACAAGTTAAAGAGTATTTTTTACAGGCTGAAAATAGCGTGCATAGATCTTCTTCTTCTCGATATACAGCATTACAAAAAATTCGTCACGCAAAAAAAATATTAAAGGAAAAAATGGTAGATAATAAATTAGTGACGGCATTAATTGATTTGGCGGTATATGAACGAAAACGTCATTATTATCATTTGATTTTACAGCCGTTAACTCATTATGCGCAAAAACGCGAGAACGCCCCCCCAGGTGATGAAAAATTTAATTTATCCTGATTATGGTGTGTGCGCGATTTAATGTTAGAATATTTTGCGGATGTTGATGTAGAATTTAAATTTATTTCTAGCAGCTTGCCCCACGATATTTTATTTAAACCTATACGCTTCATGTTTGAATTTTAGGCTTTTTTGTCGAGCTAAAGCTACGGCGGGATTGTATTCAGTATACACTCCTTCGTAGCTTTATACTTAGTTCCTCAATTATAATCCAACTGTTTTAAGTATAGAGTAAAAACTATACTAATTTCCCCTGCAAATTAAATTGTGGAAAATAATTTATGCCTATCCAAGAATGTAGCATGGCTGCCCATAAACTAATTCCTTCTAAACCTTTATGAATTAATTGTTGTTGGCGAAGCGTATCGGTAGGATCAACCGTAATGTATTGTAAGCCCATAATGCTATGATATTCATCGGCTTCGACGTGAACATCAAAATAAATATCGCCAGCATTAAGCTCGTGCATTTTGGGGGCGACTTGATTAAAAAAATCATTGGAACAGCGCTCGATGCCGCAATTAATCGCGGCGATCCATAATCCACGATCGTGTTCCATAGCCAAGCGATAACCTAAATTAATACAGGCATTCGTTTCAGGTGTTACCAGTACCTGATTAATTTCTTCAGCACGAATTAATAATTGATGGCGCAACATCCACTTCATTAATAATTGATGATGATCCGCTTCACCCAATGCATGCTTTGCGTAAAATGGCATCATATGATTTTCACTCATTGGAGTGTGGCCTAACATTAATCCTAATACTTTTGGAAACGTGGCTGAATGATAATAGAGTTGCACAGCAGCACATTTAAATTCTTGTGGATTTCGCAATTGTTTAATCCAAGCAAAAAAAGGCATCGTTAAAATTGTTTGACTTGCGGTGTAAATTGGATCGGCAATCCAAGCATAGTTTTTACGAATCTCAGCTAATTTTAGTGGATCGAGTTGGTCATATTCTGAGTGGGTTGTAAGCGGTTGCTTGAGTTGCGTGATTAATTGCTCAAATGAGTGAGCCGTTGTGATTTCATCTTTGATCATGATCAATCTCCATGAAAATAATTATCATCCTTGATAACAAAATGATTTTAGCACAAGACTTAGTAATAAAGAAAAATTTTAATTACACGTTATTTGAAGTAGTTCATGACTTGACTACCAGAGTTTAAAAAATTTAATTAGCCCTAATTTCGGAAAACTAGGGCTAACCGTGATATTGCTAATGATGTTTTAATTTTTTGAGCTTATTGTTCAAGTTTAGGATCTAAGAGTCCAATTAATTGATCGCGAAAACGAATTAATGCTTCGGGTGATTTATAAATCCGGCTTAATAAAATAGCACCCTGGAGTGTTGCAACATAATCTAGCGCTAATTGCCGCGCTTTTTCGAGACCATATTGATGTTGAATGAGATGAGTAATGGCATTAATGCAATTATCGAAATAACGACGGATTAATTCTTCGAATTCAGCAATGGTATCCACAGATTCTAGCGACAAATTCGCCATTAAACATCCGCCTTGACGATCTTTGAAAAATTGTTCTAGGGCAAATGCAAATGCTTTGAGACGTTCGATGCGGGCTCGTGTTTCATCATAGGCAATGGCAAAAATAGTCTCTTCAAAATTTTGGTTTAATTGTTGTAAGACAGCAATGCCTAATTCTTGTTTGCTATTAATGTGATGGTAAATGCTGGCTTTACGTAAATTACAGGCATTAGCGATATCGGCAATTGAAGTATTATGATATCCGCGTACGCGGAATAAATAACCACTTGCTTCAATCAAGCGTTCTTTTGAGGTTTTTTTCGTTTCCATAAATGATTCCTTGATGCATTGTTTTCCCAGAATAAATACTCTGTAAACGATCTCTTTTATTCTTCTTTGTCACGAACTTCCTGTTCGCCTGACAATTCGCCTAGTATATAGCATGGCGGTAAAATGGCAAATACACTGTTTGCACCTTCGCCGGATTTTGGTTAAAAGACGTCACGATCAATTTCTTAGAAACAGGAGTTTCGCACTTTCAGTGCAAAACTCCCGAGAAAACTAACGTTTACTCAACAGATGATGACAAAGCGGCGCGCTGAATGGCGAGTAATTCTTCAATACCACCTTTGGCTAAAGCTAGCATACTGTTCAATTGAGTTTCCGAAAATGCCTGATTCTCTGCTGTGCCCTGCAACTCAATAAACTGTCCTTGTTCGGTCATCACCACATTCATATCGGTTTCTGCCACGGAATCTTCTTGATACTCGAGATCAAGAATGGCTTGATTCTGATGAATGCCAACAGAGGTTGCCGCAATCAAACCTAAAAATGGATTGTTTTTGCAGAAATGATGTTGACGCATATGAGTAATCGCATCTGCCAGAGCCACCGCCGCTCCGGTAATTGCGGCGGTGCGGGTGCCGCCATCGGCTTGAATAACATCGCAATCGATTTGTAAGGTATATTCACCGAGTTTTTTTAAATCGACACAGGCACGCAAGGCGCGGCCTATTAAGCGTTGGATTTCGATGGTACGGCCTGATTGTTTGCCCTTTGCCGCTTCACGCTCACTGCGTTCGTGAGTTGCCCGCGGTAACATGCTATATTCCGCAGTTAACCAACCTTGATTTTCACCTTTTAAAAACCGAGGTACGCCTTCTATCACACTGGCGTTACAAATAACTTTGGTATTGCCTACACAAATGAGTACTGAGCCTTCAGCATAATCGGTAAAATGGCGGGTAATTGAGATAGGACGTAACTGATTGGGTTGACGATGACTCGGACGCATAATTTCCTCGGTAATGAATAAAAGGAGTGATGATACAAGAGCAGAGCGCGATATGAAACTAAAGCGTGTTGCCAATTTTACTCTGGCTTAGCGTATCTCGTTGATTTTTTGTGCTCCGCTGTTCGAGTGATTAAACGAGGTGACGGGATTTTTACGATTAACGTGTTTGGCGCAATGTTGATAGCACTCGATATATTTCGCATTATCGCGAATTTCAGGATAGCGCGCATCACACTGGAGTTCGCATTCGCGAGTCGTTGGAGCGGAAATTGCATGGATAGGCGTTTGAGCGGCGATAACGCCGGTTTGCCAGAGAATGAATAGGGTGAATAAATATTTCATGGTTGGAAATAATATCGTTAAACTCTAGATATTACTATAGCCTATTCTACGATACCAATAGCTTTCTTCATACGATACAATACCCTCCAATTTGCAGAAAGGTTTTTATTATGATTAATAGTATGACGGCATTTGCCGTAGTCAATGAACAAAATAGTGTCGGGGACTTAACCTGGGAAATTCGCTCGGTGAATCACCGCTATTTAGAAATTTCCTGGCGGTTACCCGATAAATTTCGCAGTCTTGAACCTAAATTTCGTGAAATTTCTCAACGCTATTTAGCCCGTGGCAAAGTAGAGTGCAGTTTACGAGTACAATTGAATCAAGCCGAGGCCACCACTCTTGAATTAAATACCGCTCTCATTGAAAAATTATTGCTGGCCGAAGAAACGCTCATCAAACAATTTTCACTCGAAAAATCTCTCAACACCACGACGCTATTAACCTGGCCACAAGTGGTGATTGCACGTGAACCCGATGGTAATCAACTAGAGCATAAAATCCTAGAGTCATATGAACACGCCTTACAACAATTATTAGCAAATCGCGTACAAGAAGGCGAAAAATTAAAACAATTTATTGTCGATCGACAACAACAGATCATTAATTTAGTGAATCAAATTAAACAACGGTTACCTGAAATTGAAAAAGCCTTAATCGACAAAATCACTAAACGCGTCAGTCTGGTGGTGCAAAATGTCGATGAAAGTCGCATTAATCAAGAAATAGTATTACTCGTCCAAAAAATTGATATTGCTGAAGAAATCGATCGCTTACAAGTGCATTTAGACGAAGTCGCTAAATCATTAGTGAAAGCAGAACCTACGGGACGTAGACTGGATTTTCTCATGCAAGAATTGCATCGTGAAACCAATACCATGGCCGCAAAAGTTTCTGATAGTGCTATCAGTCAAATTACGGTCGAGTTAAAAGTATTAATCGATCAAATGCGCGAACAAATTCAAAATATCGAGTAGGTAGGATTATGACAGGACAATTATTTGTAATTTCTGCACCATCAGGCGCGGGAAAAACCAGTTTAGTAACGGCGTTAACCGAACGAAATCATCACATGACTGTGTCAATTTCCTATACCACAAGACCCCAACGCGAAGGTGAGGAAAATGGCGTGCATTATTATTTTGTCGATAAATCTACTTTTACTCAAATGATCGAAGACAATTGTTTTTTAGAACATGCGCAAGTATTCAATCATTATTACGGTACGGGTCAACATTGGGTGGAAAAGCGCTTACGCGAAGATCAAGACGTGATTTTAGAAATCGATTGGCAAGGTGCGGAACAAATACGGCGTTTATTGCCTAAAGCCATTGGTATTTTTATTTTGCCACCTTCGCTCCACACCTTAGAAGAACGATTACAACGACGCGCCCAAGACAGCCATGCCGTGATTAAACAACGGATTGCCCAAGCTCAAGCGGAAATTGCCCATTGTTATGAATATGATTATGTCGTGGTGAACGATTGCTTTGAGGATGCCTTAGCCGATCTCCAAGCCATCGTGCGGGCACGGCGTTTAAAAATAGGCTATCAACGGTTACATTTAGCGTCGTTGATTAATAAGTTAATGACAAAGCAAGATTAAACCCAGTACAATAGTAGGATTGATCGGCGCTTATGGGGTGCCGAGAAAGTACAAAAATATTTATTGTGGAGAAAAAAATGGCTCGCATTACCGTCGAAGATTGTTTAAATAAAATCCCAAATCGTTTTGATTTAGTGATGGTCGCCACCAAACGTGCGCGTGAAATTATTACCAGTGGCAAAGATCCGCTCGTAGCTTGGGAAAATGATAAACCCACCGTCGTCGCCTTACGCGAAATCGCCAAAGGATTAATTACTCGCGAAATGATGAACGAAGAGGATCACAACAGTGCAGGTAGTCAAGATTTACCAGGAATGAGTCATCATAACAACGTAATAAAACCACCTTTTGGGGACGTGCAAACTGGGGACGAGCAAATTGGGTAATTCCCCATGTCATATTTCAAGCCGCTGAAAAAGGAAATTGAAAAATATTTAAATCCCGATCAAGTCGACCAGATTGAAAAAGCGTATTTATACGCTGAAACCGCACACGGCGATCAAAAACGCCGCACTGGCGAACCTTATATCACTCATCCAGTCGCAGTCAGTTGTATTTTGGCCGATATGCGACTGGATGCTGAAAGCATTATGGCGGCATTATTGCATGATGTGATTGAAGATACGGGCGTTGAGAAAAAAGATATTGCGCATTTATTCGGTGCGCAAGTCGCCGATTTAGTCGATGGTGTGAGTAAACTCACCCAAATTAAATTTGAATCACATGCCGAAGCACAAGCAGAAAATTTTCGTAAAATGGTCTTGGCGATGGCGCGCGACATTCGCGTAATTTTAATTAAGCTCGCCGATAGACTTCATAACATGCGCACCTTAGGTGCGTTACTTCCAGTAAAACGTAAACGGATTGCTTTAGAAACCTTGGAAATTTATGCGCCTATTGCGAACCGGCTTGGCATGCATAATTTTCGGGTGGAATTTGAAGATCTCGGTTTTGCAGCACTGCATCCTTTACGCTATCGCATTTTAGCAGATGCCGTAAAAAAAGCGCATGGCAATCGGAAAAAAATTATTAATACTATTGAAAAAGCCTTACGTACCTCGCTAACCCGTGGTCAATTAGCGTTCAGTCATGTGTGGGGACGCGAAAAACATTTATACAGCATTTATAAAAAAATGCGTAATAAAAATTTACCTTTTTCGCAAATTCTCGATGTTTATGCTTTTCGCATTATTGTGAAAGATGTTGATAATTGTTATCGAGTATTAGGCGTCGTTCATAATTTATATAAACCGGTACCTGAACGTTTTAAAGATTATATTGCTATCCCTAAAGCCAATGGCTATCAATCTTTACATACTACGTTATTCGGGCCATTTGGTGTGCCGATTGAAATTCAAATTCGTACGGAACAGATGGATCAACTCGCCGAAAATGGCATTGCTGCGCATTGGATTTATAAAACGGGCGCAGACTCATTTAGCGATGCGCAGGTGCGCGCGCGCGAATGGTTGCAAGGCTTATTGGAAATGCAAAAAAATGCCGGAGATTCCATCGAATTTATTGAAAACGTTAAAATTGATTTATTTCCGCAAGAAGTTTATGTCTTTACTCCTAAAGGCAATATTTTTGATTTACCAAAAGGCGCAACTCCCATCGATTTTGCTTATGCGATCCATTCCGATATTGGCAATACCTGTGTCGCCTCCAAGATTGATCGTAAACTAGCTCCTTTAAGTACGGTACTCAATAATGGTCAAACCGTGGAAATCATTACAGCACCGAAAGCACGCCCTAATCCTGCATGGTTAAGTTTTGTGGTAACGGGTAAAGCGCGCAGTAGTATTCGCCATTATTTAAAAAAACAACGAGAGGGAGAATCCATTGCATTAGGCAAACGCTTATTAGAACAAGCTTTGGATAAACCCATTCATAAAATGGATCGGAAAAAAATTGAGGAAGTCTTAAAACATCATCAATTTACTCAATTAGATCAATTGTATGAAAGTATCGGTTTGGGTGATCAAATTGCGCGAGTGGTCGCCGATCGCATCGTGCATGGTGTCGACCATGAAAAATTAAAAACATTCGAAACTGATCAACCCTTAGCGATTAAAGGCACAGAAGGAATGGTGATTACTTATGCCGACTGTTGCCGTCCTATTCCTGGTGATCAAATCATCGGTATGTTGGATAAAGGGCGTGGATTAATTATTCATCATGAATTATGCCCCAAAGTTCAGCACTTACAACATCGCTCCGATAAATATATTTCGGTCTGTTGGGAAGAGTCTGTGGAAGGTGAATTTCCGGCAGATTTAAATGTCGAAATTGCTAATCATCGCGGCGCACTGGCATTATTAGCCAGTTCGATTGCCACAGCCGAAGCGAATATCGATAATATCAGTGTAATACAGCGGGATGGGCGTTATCATCAAGTATTATTAACCGTGTCCGTAAAAGGACGAACGCATTTGGCTCGAGTGATGCGAAGAATTCGCGCCTTAAAATCCGTGGTAAAAATTACGCGTCGCAAATTAATTTAAAAGGATCATCTCATGCTTAAAACAATCATTCATTCAAAAAATGCGCCACAAGCGATTGGAACGTATTCACAAGCGGTTAAAGTTGGGCAAATGGTTTATCTTTCTGGTCAAATCCCCTTAGTACCCG
>JAHCLG010000023.1 GCA_026125385.1 Legionellales bacterium | reverse complement strand
TATCAACCTATTCCTTATTCGTATTTCGATTTGCATTCCGAAGTTTTTGGACAAGCACAATGTCACGGAAATTTATTAGTGAACGAAATATCGGTGATTAACGATCACACCAAAGCATTAGTTCGACCATTAACCGGTAATGTTATTTTAAATATCGATGCGACTAAAGCTGCTGAAACCACACAAAGTTTAAGTGAAGCCGATTGTGGAGGAAATCAAGGCGATAATTGTGTCATTTTGTCGCCCGATTTAACGCACGTAGATAAAGAAGATTCCAGCAATCTCGCCCAATCACTCTATTGGCAAAATCAACTCGATCGTTTTGAACCATTAAATTTCGAACAATTTTTAGGGACTCATAATTCAGCGGTTTCGCCTTATTATACTCATAGTAACAGTGACTATAATCTGAGTTATGGTGATCCCGATAATTATGCAACGATTACTGAACAATTAAATTCAGGATTTCGCCAAATTGAATTAGATATTGAGTGGGATCAAAATAATATTATTGAATGTCATGATCATGTTTCTTCATCCATTCAAGGAATTTTATGTGCTGGGAATGATGGCTTGATTGGCAGTGATCCTAATACTCATTACCCATTAGTCGAAATTAAAAATTGGCTGACGCAACATCCGCATCAATTAATTATTTTATTTCTAGATGTTAATTTACCCCTAACTAATCATATTAAAGAGTTAGATCAGACGCTTGCATATTTAGAACCGTATATCTTCACTCCGCAATTAGCTCAACAGTATTTTTCTGTTGCGGGTAATACTTTACCCGCTTATTTATTAAGTACCGATTCGCTAACTGAGCAATTCCACAAAAATATTATTATTGTTGCTACGAGTGATATAGCGGACATGCAAACGAGCCGTTACGTTTTCACCCGCGTATTAAAATCAAAATTAGAACCCTTGGCTGAAAAATCAGTCCATGATTTTTTAAGTAATGGTATTGCGTGTTCTGGTCTTGCCAAATATTCAGCCATTGTGCCTTTTTTTGAAAATACGCACACCAATTTAATACGGATCAATGGCGATCGCACGGTGCTGGGTTATATTAGCAGTGTCGGCAATCAATCTCCCGATTCCTATAACGATTATTTTACACCATTTAATATTGCAAATTTACAAAGCTGTCCTGTGAATATTTTAAGTATGAATATGCTCGGATACACCTGCGATTCTAATCAGTGTCAATTTCATCCGACTGATCCGCGTTTAGCAACCGTATTATGGAGTTGGCAATTAGGTTATCCTTTACAAAAAAATGGTGCAACAATCGCTTATATCGATCCAAAAGATAAACGCTTTAAGAACGATCCTTTGCAAATAGGCCAATCGTATTCTGTTTTATGTTATCAAAAACCATTAACACCGTTAACTGAACCCACGCAATCGTTAATGTGGTTTATCGTTGCCAATATGACCGTCGATAATTTAAATACCGTTAGTCAAACTGCGATGCAATTGTGTCAACAACGCGGCGGCATATTTGCAACACCCACCACCCGTTATCAATTCGATGATATGTTAACCATGCTCGGCAATGTTACTCAACCCTTATTATTAAATTATCAATACGATAAAAGCAGCAAAAAGTGGATAGCTAATTCGGGGCATTCGTTGTAGTAGCCTGGAACGGAGCGTAGCCTGGAACGGATCGCAACGTAGCCTGGAACGGAGCGCAGCGAAGATCCAGGATCGAAATTTTAAAATTTCACCAAACCCCAATCCCTTCGTAACTTATATCCAGGTTAACCAACAATAAAATCTCCCATTTAAAATTTAATACATTTTAACCTTGAGATGAAATTTAAGATTGTTTTATTTTATTGTTTTACCCTGGATCTCCGCTACGCTACGTTCCAGGCTACTTGCTACTTGCGATTAAAATTTGGAAGAAATGAGTGGTTTGAATTTTTTGGTTTACTACGATTCGGCATTGGTTTTTGAAAAATGAGCCAACATAAATTTCATCGGAAAAAATTGTTCGGCACACGTAAATTGGCTCAATGGAAAAATCGGTATTAGGCAAAACTGCCGTGTTTAATAATGAATTGGGATTACCATCGACCATCATCAATTGATCAACAATCAATTTTTGTTTTTTCTTAGCCGGCGTATTTTCATAATAATTTTGATCCCAAGTGATTGCCGCTTGCGAACCCGTTAAAATATCAAACCCATTTACCGCTACTATTTTATGATGGATTATTACCTGACACTGCTCAGAAAAATATTCACCCGGCCACCATACCCCATTGATTTGACTACGGCACACGCCAATTTGTTGACCATAGCGATTGCCTGCGCGCACAAATGCTTGCGGATGTGTCGAGCTGGTTGTCCATCTCAAACCGACTTTCTGTAAAAATATTGCATTTTCTCTAGCACGATTTTCTGCCTGCTGTTGACGCTCTAAATTAAGCTGTTGCGTGGAAGGGTAAACATAATTGTTTGCTGAAATTGAGCAAGGTTTATTTTCTAAGTGATACGTCCAATAATTATTCGCAATCACCATTACCCCAATATAAACCACCGCCAACGTAATATTGATTTTCGCTAACCAATGATACTCTTGCTTAACATTGACAAGACTCATCGCAGAATAAGCACAGCTATACAGTAATAACATTATTGTATAAATATAAGCATTGATATGTGCAAGAGTAAAATGAGGGATAGTGTTAATAAAGATAATTAAATTCAGCACTGCAAATATAGGCAATAGAAAAATAAAACCATTAACAATTTTACCAATGGTCTCACTATAGGCATGTGAAATTTTACCGTCTTGATATACAGCATTAAAGAAAATTATGCCGAGCAAAATAATCGACTGATATATAGCAGCACCGTCGTGAAGTAATTGACTTGGGCCTAGCAAACTTCTTAATAATGCGGCAGCCAAAAATAACAACGCGATAACAGCAAGAAAAGGCAGTAAATAACGAAAAATATTTAATAGTATCCAGCGTAAATTAATAATCAATTTGTCAGTTTGTCGCCCAATGGCAAGGCCTACAAAAAATAATACGGGTAAAATGAAAATTGTAAATTGTTGAGATGAAATAATCGTGCTGATGATTCCAAAATCAATAATAGAAAAAACACTGGCGGTTAATTGAATCAGTCCCCAACCTAACAATGTAAAAATCGCGGTAATAAAAAACAAACAAAATGTATTCCATACACCATTAAATAAATGTGTATAATTAAATTTAAAGCCATTATCTAAATGATACGCGTAGTGAAATGCCAAAAGCGCATAACTGATGATAATAAAATTTGGAATTAATGCAGCCGACCATTCTGAGCATCCGGCAATGGGATAACACGCGGGCAAGGCAAATAATCCAGCAGCTAAAAATGCACTGCAAAATAAACGTTTCGTGTTTCGCAAATCGTAACTTAAGGCAAAAAATAGCATAAAGGGATAAAAAAATAAGAAAAATTTGTAAGAATGGATAGCAAAATAATCGAAAATATTATTCACGCAGCCAACAATGATACCGATAATTAATAATCCCAAAAGAATGGGATGATCACGGGTTTTATCGCTTTGCATTATCTAAACTCCCTAGGCCACTTAGCATTGAAAAGCTGGGTACCTTCTAATTGAATTTTAACGACGAATAGCTTTACCATTCTACACGGGCTTAGTGCCTATTACACTCTTAAACCTTGGTCAGTATCTCCCGATATTTTGTGCCTCGCCACTCATAGACTTCTTAGCGATGCGACCGCACGATTTGCCTGCTCAAGGTTTGGAAGGAACTGGCACATCTCCCAGATAGCCTACCGAATGTAGAACACTCACTCAGTTGCTCATCAATTCATGCTCGAGTCTCAGCTTAGCTCAGTCTCAACATCTTAATTCGAAATGGCTAAAACAAAAAAACCCTAGTTTGCTTTCACAAACTAAGGGTTTTTGGGTTTAAATACGCCATCTATGTTATTAAATGCTGTGAGCAGTTAATTTATGGCGAATTATTTGGGTTAGATGATCAACGACGACCACCCATACCACCGCCGTAACCGCCACGACTTCCACGATCGCCACCGCGACCGCCACGATCATTGCGATCATTTTCGCGTGCCAAGCTCACTTTCATAGGACGACCATCTAAGTCGTTGCCATTTAATTTAACGGCAGTTTTCGCAGCATTCCCGTCTTCAAACGTAATGAATGCGAATCCTTTGGAGCGACCTGTTTCGCGGTCGGTAATCAATTTGACTTCAGCAATTTCCCCAAAGCTCACGAATGCATCGCGAAGAGCTTCAGCAGTGGTGCCATAAGAAAGATTACCAACATATATTTTATTTTGATTCATAGCTATACCTTTAAATAGAAAAAAAAACGTATTAGGAAAAGCGATCGGCAGGAGAATAGATGGCTCGAAGCAGATAACGTTTGCCTAACTTCTCAAGTATAGCTTATTTAGGCCTTCAATTTCTAGCACAATCATCGAATTTGGAGTATGGTGGAAAATTTAACCTGTCTATTGCACGAAGAAGTCAAACTCGTTATAATGCGCATTCTGTAAATATGGTAATTGATTTCTATCTCGAGTTCGCTAGAACATTGCATTAAATCCAATTCCGCTTACAATCATCCGGCAAGTTCTGAGTGTTATTCAGGCGAGTCCGGTATTATAACGTTTATATATTAGGACACAGTATGAATAACTTCGAAACTTTAGGTCTCGCGCCTAGCCTATTGACTGCCTTAACTGAATTAGGTTTTACAACCCCTTCGCCAGTCCAAGAACACAGCATTCCCATTTTGCTCGCCAATCATAATTTACTCGGCCAAGCTCAAACGGGTACGGGTAAAACGGCCGCTTTTGGTTTACCTATTTTAACCAAACTCGATCTCTCCTCGAAAAAACCACAAGCATTAATTTTAACTCCCACACGTGAATTAGCCCTGCAAGTGGCCGAAGCTTTGCAAAGCTACGCTAAACACATGGCAGGTTTCCAAGTAGCAGCAATTTATGGCGGCCAATCCTATTATACCCAGATGAAATCATTAGAACGCGGCGTTCACATTATTGTTGGCACGCCTGGTCGTTTAATGGATTTAATCCGCCGCGGCAAAGTAGATTTCAGTCAATTAAAAACCTTAGTACTCGATGAAGCCGATGAAATGCTGAATATGGGATTCATTGACGATGTGGAATGGATTTTAGAACAAATTCCAACCGAACATCAAACCGCATTATTTTCTGCAACGATGTCGCCTGCCATTCAAAAAGTTGTCGATAAATATATTCCGCAAGCTAAAAAAGTAAAAATTCAAGCAAAAACAGAAACCGCTTCTACTATCGAACAAATGTATACGATTGTTCCGAGCTCACAAAAACTAGAAGCTCTTACGCGCTTTTTAGAATGGGAAGAATTCGATGGCATTTTAATTTTCACCCGCACTAAAATGATGTGCTCAGAATTAGCGGAAAAATTAGCGGCTTGTGGTTACTTTGCCGCAGCCATCAATGGCGACTTAAGCCAAGATCTCCGTGAAAAAGTCATTAGCCGTTTAAAAAATAAAACCTTAGATATCGTCGTGGCAACCGAAGTGGCTGCGCGAGGTTTAGATGTGGATCGCATCAGTCACGTCATTAACTACGATATTCCGTTCGATCCAGAATCCTATATTCACCGTATTGGCCGCACAGGTCGTGCAGGTCGCGCGGGTAAAGCTATCTTATTTGTCGAACCGCGTGAACGCCGTTTATTATCCATGATCGAACGGATCACCAAACAACCACTAGTGCAAGTGAATCCTCCTTCGCTGGCTGATTTAAGTCAAAAGCGTATTGAAAAATTTACTAAACAAATTCACACCACCCTCACCCAAGAAAATTTAACGCCCTATCGCGAATTAATCTGTAAAATTACTGAAGAACAATCGCATTCGGCCTTAGACATTGCGAGTGCTTTAGCTTTTTTATCGAAAAAAATTAACTTCAATCAAAAATTTGAACAAGATCCTTTGGCGAAAAAACATCACGCCTCTGATTTTCATCCTGCTGAACGTTCAGGAAAAAAGTCTTTCTCCCGTCAAGAATCACGCGGACGCGATCGTTTTACCGATGATAGCGATTTAGTTCGCTGCCGAATTGATGTGGGTCGCGAACACGGTTTGCAACCCAGCGATGTCGTGGGTTTAATTGCCAATCGCAGTGGAGTTAAGCGTAATGCCATCGGCAGAATTAGCATTCAAGCGACGCATAGTTTTGTCGACGTCTCGAGCGAACATTTGCAAAAAATCATTAAAGCTACTTTTTCGGTCAAATTAAAAAAACAACAATTTGGCATTAAACCAATTCAAGAAAGTGGATCATTTTCTCAGAATAAAAATAAAAAATATCGCGAACGCGCTTAACACTGACTACAACAGTTACCCGAACTTAACCATTTCCACTAGAAATAATAAAGTTTGGGTAACTACTCAATGACACTTACTTTTTATTTTCTAAGATCTCCCAACGATCATACAATTGGTTTAATTGATGTTCTTTGGTTTGCAACAATGCCGTCAATTGATCTAATCGTGGTTTATTGGCATTTTCATATAAACTATTATCAGCCAAATCCACCTGCAATTGTTGAATGTCTTTTTCTAATTTACTAATCTTGTCGGGGATTTTGCCTAACTCTTTTTGTTCTTCATACTCTAATTTGGATTTATTAATTTTAACAGGCGCAGCTAAGCCCAGTTTTTTTTCAGTGGCCTTCACCGTAGATTTAGCCTGTGTTTGCCGCAAATAATCATCATAGCCCCCCACATATTCTTGAATATGGCCGTTATTTTCAAATACCAGCGTACTGGTTACAACATTATTAATTAATTCCCGATCGTGACTGACCAATAAAATAGTGCCATTAAAATTGACTAATAATGCTTCTAATAATTCTAAGGTTTCCACATCCAAATCATTGCTGGGTTCATCGAGCACTAAAAAATTGGCAGGCTTAGTGAATAACTTTGCTAGCAACAATCGATTACGCTCACCACCCGATAAACTCCCAGCGGGACTCAATGCGCGTTCGGGTGCAAATAAAAATTGTTGCAAATAACCCATGATATGCGTGGTTTTTCCAGCAAATTCGACATGACTCTGTCCTTGCGCAACATTATCTAACACGCTTTGCTCATCATCAATTTGTTGACGTAATTGATCAAAATACAAAATATCTAAATTTGTCCCTAATTTAACTTTGCCCGTTTGCGTGGGTAATTCTTTTAGTAATATTTTAATTAACGTTGTTTTACCACAGCCATTCGATCCAATAATCCCAATTTTATCGCCGCGCATAATATCGATGGAAAATGCTTGAATGATGGGTGATGATGAATACGCATAGGTAATATTTTCTGCATTGATTACACTCTGGCCGGAATTTTGTGCGCTAGTCAGGTTTAAATTAACCGTACCTATTTTTGCGCGACGATTGGCGCGTTGACGACGCATGGCTTCCAAGGCGCGCACTCGTCCTTCGTTACGCGTACGCCGAGCTTTAATGCCCTGGCGGATCCACACTTCTTCTTGTTGTAGTTTTTTATCAAAACGAGCCTGTTCTTTTTCTTCTGCTTGTAAATAGTCTTGTTTGCGTTGCACGTAATCATCGTAACCGCACTGCCAAGTGGTTAATTTCCCTCGATCGAGATCGAACACTTGCGTCGCTAAGTGCCGCGTAAATTGACGATCGTGACTGACAAATAACAATGTGCCTTGATAAGTTAATAAAATTTGTTCTAAAAAATCGATGGCTTGAATATCAAGATGATTCGTTGGCTCATCGAGTAATAATAAATTGGGTTCTGTTATCCAGGCTTGCGCTAATAGCACGCGGCGTTTCAAACCACCCGATAAATCATTGAATGCTTTATCGCCCGCTAATTGAAAAAAATCTAAGGTTTTTTCTACCCGTGCAGCAATTTCCCAGCTTTCGCATTGTTCTTCTAATGGTTTTGCAATAATACTGGAGACACTATCTTGAATATTGGGTACCGATTGCAATAAGTAGCTGACTCTTGTCCCACTTTTAAATTCAATTTTTCCGGCATCCGCTTGCAGTTGGTTTGCTAATAATTTTAAAAATGAAGATTTACCTTCACCATTACGCCCCACCAAAGCAATGCGCTGCCCTTCGGGGATCACGGTATCGACGTGGTCTAGCAAAGGTTTTAACCCAAACGCTAAATAAATTTCTTTTAAACGAACTAACACTATACGCTACTCTCAATTATTTTTATTATTGTGCATGATTAATAATAAAATTAATAGTCTTATACCATGTTCGAGATTATTTAGGGAATTTCAAAGCAAATTCGTATAATACCTTCTTTTTAATCCCGGTGATTTTTTCAGTTAATTGGCACGCTTGTTTTAAGGGCAATTCTTCCCGTAGGGTGAATAATATTTTTTGAGTTGCCTTATCAATGGTTGAGGGTTGTTTTTCCAGGGCTGAAATTAACAATACGAACTCACCTTTTTGTTGATTGTTATCGGCAATAACCTGGTCTAATAAGGAGGTAGTACTACCACTTAAAAATGTTTCAAAATTTTTAGTCAGTTCGCGCGCTATGATCATCTTACGCTCTGCACCCAATATTTTTACACAATCTTGCAGTGAATCGACAATCCGATGCGGAGATTCGTAGTAGACAGTTGTCACATTCAACGCTGCGTATTCTTGCAAACGTTGTTGGCGTGCCTGTGTTTTAGGCGGTAAAAAGCCGCCGAAAAAAAATTGATCCGCTGCCAAACCCGAAGCCGATAACGCACTCACGACGGCACACGCACCCGGAATAGGAATAACCTGATATCCTTGCTCACGCACGCGCGCCACTAAGCCCGCACCCGGATCGCTAATTCCTGGCGTACCGGCATCGCTAATATAGGCAATGCTTTGCCCGTCTTGTAGCTGCTTGACGATAGCATCCACGCGTAATTGTTCGTTATGTTGATGCAGCGAATGCAAGGGTTTTTGAATGCCAAAGTGCTGTAATAAAATTCGTGAGTGCCGCGTATCTTCGGCATAAATCGCACTAACCTCTTTTAAAACCTGCAAAGCACGCAAACTAATATCATTGAGATTGCCAATGGGTGTGGCCACGATATAAAGTGAGGCGGGTGTATACAAAATTCAATCTCCTGCTTGCTTGTCCAAAACGGTAGAAGTAACATTAGCGCTTTAGCATAAAGCAAGGCTTCATCATGAAACAAGTTTATCACGCATGTTTACTGATTTTGGTATTTTTTATCACGGGTTGCAGTCCTATGAGTTCCGCTCTACCCTCCTCGCAAGCTCGAGGCGCCAGCAATGCCATCGTCCCCAAACAGACACCACAAAAAATTGCCCTACTCTTACCCTTAACCGGTGCAGTTGCGGGTCAAGCACGGGCGGTTGAAAATGGCTTTTTTGCAGCATTTTACCAAGCCAAAACTACCTCGCATACCAATGCTAATATCGATGTCATCGATACTAATGGCAAAAACATTGTGGATGTTTATCAACAAGCCGTGCAAAAAGGTGCTGATGTAGTCGTAGGCCCTCTATTAAAAAATGATGTGCAAGCCTTGGCGGCCAGTGGCAAAATCACTGTGCCCACTCTAGCATTAAATGCCATCGATTCCGCAGAAAATAATAGCCTGTATGAATTTAGTTTATCTCCAGAAGATGAAGCCACTCAAGTGGCAAGTCGTGCTTTTAGCAGTGGTTATCGTCGCGCTTTAGTGATTGTGCCAGCGGGTAGTTGGGGAGCTGGAATTTCCCAAGCGTTTGCCAATCGTTGGCAAGCTTTAGGCGGTAATGTCGTCGATACCTTAAATATCAATCGCAATCAAGTATTATCTACCGCCATTCGCGATTTCTTAAAATTTAATGGTAGCGTGCGCAATGAAAATAATAGTAACGTCGCCCCCGATCACAGCACCCGCCGCCAAGATTTCGACGTTGTTTTCATGGCAGTTTCCCCCACGGCAGCGCGCCAAATTAAACCCTTATTGAATTTTTATTTCGCGGGCAATATTCCTGTTTACGCCACCTCGTTAATTTATAGTGGCGTACCGAATGCGAATGGCGATAAAGATTTAAACGGCGTAATTTTTGCCGACATGCCTTGGGCCATTCAAGGAAAAAATTTAAATCAATCTTCACCCCGTTTATACGCCTTTGGCGAAGATGCTTACGCCCTCATCAATCAATTAAGTGCACTGGCCAATGGCAGCAGCATCACGGGTGAAACAGGACAATTATATTTAGCACCCAATATGCAAATTCAACGCGTATTATCTTTTGGCCAATTCAATCAAGGGATCGCCCAACCTTCGGCGTAATCTACGAGCACGTATTAAACGATAGGTTTAGCATCGTCTAATACGTTTGCTCAGTACTCAACACCATTGGATTCAGGAATTTCGCACCTGTGTGAGATTCCTGGAATTAAAACTAAATTACTCCGTTAAAAATGCCAAAGAGTGTATTTCTGAACATTTGCAACGACTCGCATTTTAATATCTCCCACCCTATGCTCAAACTTCGTGCAATCACTTTGAGAATTTCCATGACAAACACCTCACGCCATACTGGCAATTATTATGAAAAAATAGCCGCGGATTTTCTAATCCGCCACGGACTCACCCTAACCCACTATCATTATCAATGCCGCGGTGGCGAAATCGATTTAATCATGCAAGATGGTGACTATTTGGTATTTGTTGAAGTTCGCTATCGCGAACAAGGCGGCAGTTTAGAAAGTATCGATCTTCATAAACAACGTCATTTACTATTGTGTGCGGAACATTATTTACTGCAAAATAATCTATTCGATAAAACACCGTGCCGATTTGATGTAATTGCGATTGACGGCTCTCACATCGAATGGATCAAAAATGCTATTGAACAATAAAGCATGGTGACTATTTGCTATGTGAAGACCGATCTCGTGATTTTTTGAGCACTAGAGTGAAACTTCCTGAAGTAAATAAGCAGGCGCGTATGCTTGCATGAATTTGACAATGATGGGTATCAAAATTTCATGCTCATTTTGCATTGGACAGGAGTTGGGTTGGAGTCTTGGTGAAATTTTTGGTAAACTTGCGCCCCAATACACACTGATGGGTAATGGTATGGAATCAGCAGTTGAACGGGTTAAACATGCTTTTAGCGAAAGTATTCAAACTAAAATTAATACAATCGAACAATTAGCCGAGGAAATTGCACAAGCAAGCCAATTATTCGCCGATGCTTTAGTCGCTGGCCACAAAATTTTAAGCTGTGGCAATGGTGGATCGGCTGCCGATGCGCAACATTTCGCGGGTGAAATGTTAAACCGCTTTGAAGTAGAACGTCCAAGCTTGCCGGCACTCGCTTTAACCACAGATACTTCAACGTTAACCGCCATTGCCAACGATTATAGTTACAATGAAGTCTTTGCCAAACAAATTCGCGCGCTCGGTCAAGCGGGCGATTGTTTACTCGCCATTTCTACCAGTGGCAATTCACCCAATGTCATTGCCGCCATTCAAGCGGCACATGAACGCAGCATGATCGTGGTTGCTTTAACGGGTCGTGAAGGTGGAGATATTGCCGCACTCTTGCATCCGCAAGATATCGAATTACGCGTGCCGGCGCAAAGCACACCGCGCATTCAAGAAACGCATTTATTAATCATTCATTGTTTATGTGATTTAATTGATCATCATTTATTTGGAGCAGGCTAATATCATGAAAAAAATAATTGTCAGTTTATTAATTGCACTTTCATTACAAGGTTGTGTTGCAGTGTTTGTGGCGGGTGCAGCTGCAGGTGGTTTAATGGTCTATGATCGTCGTAGTATCAAAACCTTTACACAAGATAATCAAATTCAATCCGAAGTGTTTAATCGCGTTAACCAAATTCCTGCCGTTAAAAATCAATGTCATGTGGTGGTTGCTGCCTTTAATCACGCAGTATTAATCACAGGCCAAGTACCAAACCCTGAGTTAAATTCGCAAATCTTAGAAATTGCGCGCACGACTCCTATGGTAAGACATGTGTATAACGAACTAGAAGCCATTGCGCCAACCTCTTCTATCACACGTACCAGCGATTCGTGGATCACCACTAAAGTACGTTCGATGATGTTAAGTCGCAAAGGTTTAAGCTCCAGTCAAATTAAAGTCGTCACCGAAAATGGGGTGGTGTATTTAATGGGAATCGTCACAGCAAACCAAGCCAATTTAGCTGTGGATACGGCAAGACGAGTGGCTGGCGTGCAAAAAGTGGTAAAACTTTTTGAATACAACAATGGTTAAATATTGTATTGCGGTGATCTGGGCAATTAATTTGTGTGCCTGCTCTACGGTGTTTACGGCAGCAAATAGTGTCTATCACCGCAATAGTTTACTCGATAGTATTAAAACTATTCATATTAATCATCGAATTAATGTCTTAATTTACCAACATCCAGCATTGCATCGTGCGAATGTCAATGCCACCACCTTCGATCATGACGTATTACTCACTGGCCAAGTTCCTACTTTGCAATTAAAACAAGAGGCACAACAATTAGCGCAACACGTAAGTGGAGTGAGTGAAGTGATCAATTATTTACGGATTGCACCGAATGTTGATAATGCCACCGAAGTTCACGATAATTGGCTAACCACCAAAATTAAAACCCAAATTATCGCTAACGATACTTTGCACCCAGATCAAATTAAAATTATTAGTGAAAATGGCGAAGTATTTTTATTCGGTATCATGACACGTGAAGAAGCCGATATTGCCCTGCGCATTGCTAAAAATACTCAAGGTGTAAAAAAGGTCATTCCAGTGTTTCGCTATATACGGGTTGATAGAGCTTATGATGAATCTCATTCATGAATTTAAAAAAAGTGTCTCCCTCGAACAAATTCTTACCGAAAAAAGCGAATTAATTCCGTATTCATTTGATTACAGTGGCAAACACTGTTTACCACTTGCCGTAATTTTAGTGCATTCGCATGAAGAGGTGGTGAATATTGTAAAAACGTGTGCGGAGCACGCCATCCCCATTGTCGCACGCGGTCGCGGTACGGGTACGCCAGGAGGAGCCGTTCCGGTTGGCAATGGTATTGTTTTATCGTTTGAGCGCATGCAAACCATTATTCATATTGATCCTGCAAATCGAGTCATGCAAGCTGAAACGGGCGTCTTAAATAGTGAAATTCAACATGCCGCACAAGCACACGGATTTTTTTGGGCACCCGATCCGTCTAGTTTTCAAGCGTGCACCTTAGGCGGAAATTTAGCCTATAATTCAGCAGGCCCCCGCGCACTGAAATACGGCAGCACGCGCGAAAATGTGTTGGGTTTAACCGCTGTTACTGGCACGGGTGAAACCATCACCTGTGGCGTCTATACCACGAAAGGAGTTGTTGGTTATGATTTAACGCGTTTAATTATTGGTTCTGAAGGCACCCTCGCTTTAATTACCAAAGCGACGTTAAAATTATTACCACTGCCCCAGACGAAAATCTGTTTACAATTATTCTATCAATCCTTAGAAGAAGCCACGCACGCGGTGAGTGCTATTATGGCGCAACCCGTTATACCGTATGCCTTAGAATTTATCGATGATTTTGCGTTGCAATTAATTCGTGAAAATACCACTGTCGAAATACCCGCAAACGCAGCAGCCATGCTCATGATCGAACTCGATGGCCTGCCCTCGATGATGAACGATGCGGTGCAATCGATTTATACGGCAGCGAATCATGCGGGTTTACTCGTTTTTAAACACGCGACTGCAAAAAAAGACGTGGAACAACTTTGGCAAGCCAGACGATCGCTTTCGCCAATTTTACGCAGCATTTCGCCAAAAAAAATTAGTGAAGATATTGTGGTACCCGTCTCACGCTTAGCGGATTTTGTTCGTTTCACCCAAACGTTATCGCAAAAATACCAAATTAAAATGGTGAACTATGGTCATGCGGGTAACGGCAATATTCACGCTAATATTTTAATTGATGAACATAATCCTCATCATTGGCAACAGGTTAATCCTTTGTTAACTGAGTTATTCGATTATGTGTTATCAATCCAGGGCACGCTTTCGGGTGAACATGGCGTGGGTCTTGAAAAACGCGACTTTATTGCCAAAGAATTAGATCACAATGCTCTTAAGTTAATGCGTGCGATTAAACAACAATTCGATCCCTTTAATATTTTAAATCCTGGAAAATTATTACCCGATGAACACTAAATCACTCATTATTCGTGAATTTGATTTACTCGACTACGCCACCGCATTCAACGATATGCGGGTATTTACCGAAACGCGCGATGAAAATACACCGGATGAATTATGGTTTTTACAACACCCTGCCGTTTTTACGCAGGGGATGAATGGAAAACCGGAGCATATTTTAAATACGACCCACATTCCCATTATTCAAACCGATCGTGGTGGACAAATCACTTATCACGGACCCGGCCAATTAGTGATTTATCCCTTATTTGATTTACGTCGCACGCAATTAGGCGTGCGCAACCTCGTTAGTCAATTAGAAAATATCGTAATTGATTTATTAAGCGAATTTAACATTTCTGCTGTTGCTAACGCGAATGCGCGTGGCGTTTATGTCAATGGTGCAAAAATCGCCTCGATTGGTTTACGCATCAAACGGCATTGTTCGTATCATGGCGTGGCCTTAAATGTCAATATGGATTTAACCCCATTTGCCGAGATTAACCCCTGCGGCTATCACGGCCTTAAAATGACCCAAATCGCCGATTTTAATCCGCAGGTCAAGGTAAAATCCGTAATTGAAAAAATAAAACCTATGTTTATGGAGCGTTTTGGTTATTGCTGAATTAGAAATTCATGCGAATTGGTAGAAGCCGTTACAATAAAATTAACAGCAGCCTGGGCGTAATTTTTTTGTAGGATTATCATCATTATCAATCGTAACTGCCTTACTATTTGCTAGGGGTTTGGAACAAATCACTTTCAAAGCAACAACTCACTAAAATCAATGATCTTATAAAAATAACCCGCATCGGTGACTGCGTCATTCACGCCATTCACATGCACTAAGACGGGAACAGTGGAAAAATGATGGGGTTTAGACAAGCGTTGAATTTTTTCTTGGACCTCACTCACCACACTATAATCAAGAGTGTTTTTTGAAAATTTTATTTCAATAATAAATAAGGTGTTTAATCGCGTTTGGATCATGTAATCAATTTGGCATCCTTTTTGTCTATTGGTTTTATGTTGGAAATAAGGATTGTCACTTAGCACCTCGTTAATATTAATTTCTAATAATTTAAAAAGCGTTTTTCTATTTTTAATCACTAAATTTTCAAATTGATAACCCAACGTTGTAGAATAGCCTGGAAAATTTCCGAGATAAATAGTTTCGTAATCTCCACGTTCAATTTTTTCCAGGTTAGGTTCAATGAATTTCAAATAATATCGTAAATAATTATCACTCAGACGATATTTACTAAGTCGACTGTATTTACCATCTCGCAAATGCCAACAGCGATCGCGAGTAATAAAGTTAGAAATCGTTAATTGCTGTAAATAATGGGTTAATACACCGCTTCTGGGATAGGCAAGTTTTTCGGCAATTTCTTTATTTTCTAAACTTCCATTTGCCAAAAGCTTCACAATATTTTTATAGATAACAGCTTTTTCATCAAATAAATCATGAAATATTCTATCAAATTCTTTAACTAACACTCCGCCTTCGGTAAAACATAAATTTTTAATATTTTGTTCGGCGCTAAATCCCGGTTGCAGCTGCTCTAAATACCAAGGTACTCCACCAGTAATAGAGAGAATTTGAAATTTTTCATAGTTGCTACCCCTAAATTGTTGAGATTCGATTAATTGATTACACTCTGCCAAAGATAATTCTTGCAAATTAATTTCAGTGGGAATACGACCAAAATATCCAGTACTGCTTAAAATATTGTTTTCAATCCAAACTGAAACAGAACCACATAAAATTAAAATCAATTCAGTGTTTTTTTTAAGTTCTAAATCCCAACTATTTTTTAATTTGCCTAAAAACGTGGGATCGTCTTGGGCCATCCAGGAAATTTCATCCAATAAAATAATCACGCGACCCGTTCGCGTTTGTTCCGCTAACATTTGGAATAAATCAGCCCAATCAGTACCTCTTAACGAGGGAAATTGGCAATATAAACCTAAGCGTTTTGCGAATGCATCGCGTTGATCTTGAGCCGTAATATTTTTTTCCGGCGGAAGTCCTGCGAAAGATAAAAATCGATAGGGTTTAGCAAATTCTTCAATCAACCGACTCTTGCCAATTCGTCTTCGCCCCTTGACCACCACCAGCGAGGCTGCATTTTTATCTAATAATAGAGTAAGCCGCCGTAAGGCTTGGCTTCGACCCACAAATGGCAGTGGTTTTTTACTCATTCCTCACATAACCTATTGATTATTCGTTTAATGTCTCTTAGATCTCTTACTCCAAATCGACATATGTCGTTTTCGAGTAAGATAACTATAGCGAATTGCTTACTCGAAATCAACTTATATCGATTTCGAGTAAGCCACATATAGCTAATAACTTACTCTAAATCGACATATGTCATTTTCGAGTAAGAAGGCTTGGGGTTTTCACATCCAATCCTGCACAATCTTCAGAAAATGGTATACTACAAACCAAATTTAACCCAAGGAGGGATGAGAGTGATTAGAATTGCGATCCCCAAGGAATCTCTAGCAGGGGAAAAGCGCGTCGCGTTAACACCCAATTTAATAACACACTATCAAACATTATCGGCGCAATTAACCTTAGAGCACGATGCTGGTGCTTTGGCACATTATCCAAATCGCTTATATCACGATATTGCGATTGCCAAAAATTTAAAAGATACCGCCAGTGACGCCACTATTATTCTTAAAGTTCGCGCTCCGAGTGCGAAAGAATTGGCTTGTTATCCTGACCACAGCATTTTAATTGGCATGCTCTCTCCGCATAATAATCACGAGCTTGAATTATATTGCAAAAAAAATATCACCAGTTTTGCCTTAGAATTATTACCCCGCATCACTCGGGCGCAAAGCATGGATGTTTTATCCTCACAAGCTTCCTGCGCAGGTTATTTCAGCGCTTTGCTCGCAGCCCAGCATTTACCGCGATTTTTTCCCATGTTAACCACCGCGGCTGGCACCATAAAACCCGCACAAATTTTAGTAATTGGCGCAGGCGTGGCGGGCTTACAAGCCATTGCGACAGTAAAACGTTTGGGTGCGATGGTTGAAGCCTACGATATTCGCCCAGAGGCGCGCGAACAAGTGGAATCACTCGGCGCTAAAATGGTCAAACTCAACATTAATGCCACCAGTCAAGGTGGTTACGCGCGCGAATTAACGCCGGAAGAACAACAATTGCAACGTGATATCTTAACGCAGCATGTGGCGAAAGCAGAGTGCGTGATAACGACAGCCTCTGTGCCAGGTCGTCTTGCTCCTAAAATAATTACCAAAGACATGGTAGAACACATGCAACCGGGCAGTGTGATTATTGATATTGCAGCAGAACAAGGCGGTAATTGTGAATTAACCCAGTGCGATAATATTATTACGCATCACGATGTTTTAATTGTCGGCGCGACTCATTTACCCAGTTACCTAGCTAAAGACGCCAGTCATTTATACGCGAGAAATCTATTTAATTTTTTACAATTAATTTGTCACGATGGAAAAATAATCATTAATCGCGAGGATGAGATTTTAAACTCGTGCTTATTAACCCATCAAGGTGAAATCACCTACACAAAAAATTCACCCCATTTACAAGGAGTATCCACATGATTTCAGGGATCACCGCATTATATATTGTGATGTTAGCAGCGTTTACAGGTTATGAAATTATTTCTCGCGTACCCGTGATTTTACACACGCCGTTAATGTCGGGTTCTAATTTCGTGCATGGCATTGTATTAGTGGGTGCGATGGTGGCATTAGGACAAGCGCATACTCCCATGCAACACGTGATTGGATTTATCGCCGTACTCATCGCCACCATTAATGCCGTCGGTGGATACGTGGTCACTGAGCGCATGTTGGAAATGTTTAAAAGCAGCGAGGATAAATCATAATGAATTTAATCATTAACATTTGTTATTTTATTGTCGCAATTTTATTTATTCTCGGCTTGAAAGCCATGACCCATCCTCGCAGTGCACGCCAAGGAATTATCGTCGCAGGATGTGGCATGCTATTAGCCGTTTTAGCCACTTTTTGTCATCATGAAATTAATACCCTCGAAAATTATGGATTAATTTTACTGGCGATTATCATCGGCGCGAGTATCGCAGTTATTTCTGGTAAGAAAGTTAAAATGACCAACATGCCACAAATGATTGCTATTTATAATGGTATGGGTGGTGGTGCTGCCGCAGCGATTGCAGCCGTCGAATTATTACGTAGCACGACTTTATCGTTAACGGTTATGATACTCGCATTAATTGGTGCTATGGTAGGTAGTATTTCTTTTAGTGGCAGTGTAATTGCCTATGCAAAATTACAAGGATTGATCCAAGGCATTTTTTGTTTTCGCTTTCACTCGATGATTAATTTATTCTTAACGTTTGCAGCCACTTTGCTGGCGATCAGTTTATTATTTTTCCCGCATGCGATGTTAATATTAAGCGGATTTTTTGCCCTATTACTCATCCTCGGTATTTTATTCACCACGCCCATTGGCGGGGCGAATATGCCAATTGTAATTTCGTTATTTAATGCCATGACAGGATTGGCCGTTGCCTTTGAGGGTTTTGTGTTAAATAATGCAGCAATGATTATTGCTGGCACTGTGGTCGGCGCTTCGGGCACTTTACTCACTCAATTAATGGCGAAAGCCATGAATCAATCGGTGCTTAAAATTTTATTTACTCCGCACCCCACCGCGAATATCCAAGCAGAAAATTCTCAAACCGGTCATTTAAAATCAATTGAACCCTATGATGCGGCTATTCTCTTAGCCTACGCAAAACAGATTATTATTATTCCAGGTTACGGGTTAGCCGTGGCTCAGGCTCAACATAAAATTTGGGAATTAACTGAATTACTGGAAGAACGCGGCGTCACCGTAAAATTTGCCATTCACCCAGTAGCAGGGCGCATGCCAGGTCATATGAATGTTTTATTAGCCGAAGCCGGCGTGCCTTACGATAAAATTTACGATTTAGACGAGATTAATAAAGAATTTATCAATAGCGATGTTGCCATTGTGATTGGCGCTAATGATGTCGTTAACCCCAGTGCCCGCACCAATTCCGCAAGCCCAATTTATGGCATGCCGATTTTAAATGCCGACCAAGCAAAAAATGTGATTGTAATCAAGCGTGGAGAAGGCAAAGGTTTTTCAGGCATTGAAAATTCCTTGTTTTATTTAGATCATGCCCGCATGCTCTATGGCGATGCGCAGAAAATCGCGGGGCAACTGATCCAAGGAATTAAACAGGCGTAGTTTTCTAAAAAACTCTTCATCGCAGTAAATGACAATGTTACAATGCGGTCACTTTACTTTGTTTAAGTATGATATGTTAATCGAATCGATCAAGCCCGTAATACAGTGGATCCATTCTCATCCTCACGCAGGAATATTAATCTGTGCGCTAATTGCTTTTTTAGAATCACTGGCGATTATTGGTATTTTTATCCCAGGCTCCGTCTTAATGACAGCGATGGGCACGCTGGTCGGTTCGGGTGTTTTGCCTCCCGTGTTAACCTTAATCGCTGCGGCGATCGCGGCGTTTATTGGCGATAGCTTAAGTTTTTTTCTCGGGCATCATTACCAAGAAAAATTAATTCGTTTATGGCCTTTTTCACGTTATCCTAAATTAATTCATCAAGGCCATGCATTTTTTAAACGTCATGGTAAAAAAAGTGTTTTTTTTGGTCGTTTCTGCGGACCGATGCGCGCGATTATTCCCGCCATGGCAGGTATGTTGCGCATGGATATTAAGCGATTTTTAATCGCCGATTTTATTTCTGCATTTTTTTGGGCGCCAGGTTACATGTTACCAGGCATTTTATTGGGGGCGGCTTCGCTCGCCTTGCCTCCCGAAATCGCTACTCGTTTAATTTTAATTATTATATTATCCATTTTTATTATCTGGCTGTTCAGTTGGATAATTCATCATCTTATTAATAAAATCGTCATGGCTTATCGCTATGTATGTCATCAAGCCGCTCTCTTATTTCATCAACATCCTGGCGCTAAAAAAATGGTTACTCTACTTTCGCCCAAACTTCATTTGCAACGGGTGCAAATACAACGCTTAGGATTAATTATTGCTTTTGCCATAGCCGTTCCCAGTATTGCATTGAGTGTGAAACACCAAGGAATTTTTTATCATCTCAACCAAATGATGTATCATTTAATTCGTAGCACCCATTGCCCGCTCTTCACTCAACTTGCCATGATCTTAAGCTTGTTTGGTGACAAGAAAATTATTTTACCCTGTTTTGTCGCGGGTTTTATCATTCTCGTTTTACAAAAACAATGGCGTTTAGCTTGGCATTGGTTAGCGTTAATGATGATTGCTGCCGGCGGCATTTTTCTGTGTAAACACGCATTTCATATTTTGCGCCCGCAGGATCGAATTGTTGAAGCCACACAATTTTCATTTCCCAGTGGTCACGCTACTTTAGTGGTGGCCTTTTTTGGAATGTTAAGTTTATTATTAACGCGCAGAATGGATCGTAAATGGCCAGTATTGGTTATTTTTCTATTACTAATGCTAGGCGTGGTCTGGTCGAGATTATATTTAGGCGTGCATTGGTTTGCAGATGTTCTAGCAGGCATGATGATAGGCGCTATAAGCATTTTAATGGTGTGGGGTAGTTTGCAACGCCAACCATTAAGTATCAAAAAAAATACTCGATTTTGTCTGGCGACGCTGTTAATTTTTTTGATCATTGCTCCCATTTATTTTATTCATAATCGCCCTCTGTGGGTGCAAGAATCTAAAACGTCTTCTTTTTCGCAAACACTATCATTTAATGCGTGGTGGCACGAACATCACACTGTGCCAATGATTCGCTATAATCGGCTTGGTCATCCCGCAGAATTAATGAATATTGAATGGTTAGGCAAGATTGAAAACATTCAACGCTTTCTTAGCAAAGAAGGTTTTCAATTAGCGCCCAAACCTTCACTCACCACTACGCTCGATAAAATTGCCGCCAAACATGGTACGCCGCAATTACCGTTATTCACTGTGTTGTATCATTCACACCAACCACTATTAGTGATGACGCTCGATGAAAATAACAGACATTTAGTGTTGCGTTTGTGGCCAGCGCCTTTTCATATTGACGGCAGCCAAGAGAATTTATATTTTGGTACTTTCTATTTTCAAACGCTACATCCAGGAATAAACTTATTACCGGACACGCCCCAGATTAAAAATCCGCCATCTCAACAAGCCTTAACATATTTTTTACCCAAGCTCGCTGCATCTTTGCATCGGCAACTAATCGCCAATCAAAACATTTCTCGTGAACAATTAACGGTTAATGAGCAAAATATTGTAGCGATGAGTGATGTGGTGTTGGTGTATTGAGGAGTAAACTAAACCACTTTTTTATGCCGCTTCATCAAAAGGTTTAATCTTAATATGGCTACATTTTTGCGCTGCTTGCCATAGTTCGTATTGCGTTTCAAGATTCATCCAGTAATCTGGTGACGTTGCAAATGCCTTGCCCAGACGAATAGCCATTTCAGGACTAATTCCTGTTTTTTCATTGACTAATCTTGAGAGTGCTTGCCGAGTGACTCCCAGGTGTTGAGCCGCAACCGTGATCGAAATGTTCAACGGTTCTAAATACAATTCTCTTAAAATTTCACCTACATGAGGAGGGTTTTGCATTAACATCGCTATCTCCTAATTTTACCATCATGATAATCTTCATAATTAATTAAATATGCATCACCATTTTCAAAAATAAAGGTCACGCGCCAGTTTTTATTAATCCCCAGAGCCTGCTCTTTATTTCTATTACCAGATAATGCATGGCAACGAAATGGTTTCATACTTTGAATATCAGCAAGTTCAGTTGCTGCATTCAAAGCGCCTAAAATTTGACGAAGTTTTTTTATATGATCGGATTTAATGCCTTTAGAATTCCCATATCTAAAAAAAATTTCTAGCCCTTTATGCCTAAAACTTTTAATCATGCACCCTCAAAATAATCTAATATATAGTGTGCGTCCCACTTAAAAAGTTTAATGAACAAATCGAATACTGTCAAGTTTCACTTTACACTTTATCCAAGTTGATATTGCTGAATAAGATAGTTAACGCTAAACTGAGATTATTTCATTGTATTATAGGATTTTATTATGCTTCATTTCACCTCAGTACTGGGGAATTCGCAACGTTTGGATGGCGGAGCGATGTTTGGGAATGCACCTAAAGCGGTGTGGCAACAATGGATGGAGGTGGATGAACTTAATCGTGTTACTCTCACCTGCCGCGCATTATTAATCCGCGATCAGGGTAAAACCATTTTATTAGAAACGGGTATTGGCAATTTTTTTGATCCGAAATTAAAAGAACGTTACGGCGTGATTGAAGCGGATCATATTTTATTAACACAATTGGCCCATCATAATATTTCTCATGAAGATATCGATTTTATTATTTTATCGCATTTGCATTTTGATCATGCTGGTGGCTTATTAACTGCATGGCAAGCCGATCAAGAACCGCAATTATTATTTCCCAATGCACAATTTCTAGTTGGAAAAACCGCATGGGAGCGCGCGTGCGATCCCCATGTCCGTGATCGTGCATCGTTTTTACCGCATTTAAATCGTTTACTCAGTGAATCGCAACGCTTAGTAATTATTGAAGGAGAAAGCTGCGAGTTATTAGGAAATAATTATCGTTTTCATATCAGTCACGGCCACACACCTGGAATGCTCTTAACTGAAATTAATACCGCGGAAGGTCCGCTAGTATTTGCGGCTGATTTAATTCCCGGCACGCCGTGGGTGCATTTGCCCATTACCATGGGATACGATCGCTATCCTGAATTACTTATCAATGAGAAAAAAATATTATTAGAGTATTTAGTCAAACATAATGGTCGATTATTTTATACTCATGATCCTAAAACGGCGATGTCGCAGGTTTGTATTAATGAGCAGCAAAAATTCAGTGCCTGTCATGAGGTGGCAGAAATTGATGGGGTGATTTGATTGCTGGGAGGGGGTTGGATCTTTTGCTGGAGGAGTTCCTGGATTTTTGCTGGAGGGGTTCCTGGATCTCCGCTGCGCTACGTTCCAGGCTACATTCGCTGCGCTACGTTCCAGGCTACATTCGCTGCGCTACGTTCCAGGCTACAGGAAATTATGTGGTGCTTTTGACTTCGTCATAAAAATTGGTTTCATGATTGTGGCGACGGCAAATATATTCTTGCGATTGCATTTCTAATAGACGGCTTTGCGTGCGTTGAAATTCAAACCATAAAAATCCTTTGGGGTAAATATCTAACACATTCACCGCCGAGGAAATTACCATAATCACATTGGCATCGTAAAATACGTCAATTAAATTAATTAAATAGCGTACCGTATCCAATTCGCGATCGCGAATTTGCGGAATATTACTAACAAACACCGTATGATATAAATGCGCAATTTCGATATAATCCACTTGCGAACGTGGTGCATGACAAATCACCGAAAAATCGAACCAAACCATATCCTGGGTTTTAGCAATCACTGGAATCGATCGCGTTTGAATGATGATCTCACTGTGATAGTCGATAGTTGAGGTGGCAAGTTGTTCGAATTGATTTTTTAATTGTTGCTTTGTTTGATAATTCAACGGGGTATAAAACACGCCCGCTTGTTGTAATGTGCGTAAACGATAATCTTTGCTGATATTCAAATGCGTAATTTGCATATGCTGTTTAATTAATTCAATTGCCGGAATAAAACGCCCACGCTGCAAGCCATTTTTATATAAATCATCGGGAGCAACATTGGACGTGATCACCAACACCATGCCTTGATGAAATAATTCCGTTAATAATTCTGCTAAAATCATGGCGTCGGTAATTTCCACGACAAAAAATTCATCAAAACAGATGATTTGATAACATCTTGCAATATCGCTAGCTATCAACCGTAGAGGATTTTTATGACCTTGGTAATGGCGTAAACTTTCGTGGATGTCTTTCATGAAACGATGAAAATGGGTGCGTAATTTTTTAGTGCCTGGCAAACATTCAAAAAAAATGTCCATCATGCGTGTTTTACCAATTCCCACGCCACCCCATAAATAATAGCCTCGTGGTGTTTGTTTGATATTCAGCACTTTTTTCCACCACGAAGATTTTTGCTGTAATATTTCATGATATAACGCTTCGAAGTGTTCAATAATTTTTTCTTGCTGAATATCGGCTTGCAAAATATTTTTTGCTAATAATTGTTGATAATAGCGCGTAGGAGTAAGAGTATTCATGGTAAATTACACATTAACGGGTTGTTGTAAACGTTGTGCTAATTTAGCATGCAATCCTCCAAAAGCTGTTTTGCACATTACCAAAATATGATCATGAGGTTTTGCTATCTTTGCCGTGTAATCCACAATCGCATCTACATTCGACAATAAATAGCAAGGTTTAGGTAGCTGGTGCGCAATGTCTTCTAGCCCCCAATTTTCATCGTGAGGACGTAAAATAATAATTTCGTCTGCATCGTTAAACGCATGAATTAAATCATGCTTTAGTTGACCACTGCGCAAGGTATACGAACTTAATTCTAAGATTGCAATAATGCGCGCGTTTCCTACATGTTGGCGTAAGCCATTTAACGTTGTTTTAATTGCCGTAGGATGATGGGCAAAATCGTCATAAATTGTAATATTATTAATTTTTGTTTTCAATTCTAAACGTCGTTTGACATTGCGAAATTCAGCTAATGCTTGGGTTGCAAGAATTGGATCAACGCCAACGGTGGTGGCCGCAGCAATTGCTGCTAATGCATTATAAACATTATGGTGACCCAGTAAATTCCAGCGAATATGACTTATTAATCGTTGTTGATGATACAAAGAAAATTCACTACCATCGCTGGCAACATCACGCGCTTGCCAATCGCCGTGTGAAAATCCTGTCGTTAGCACTGAGCTCCAACAACCTGATTCAACCACTTGCTGTAGATTAACGTCCATCTGCGGATAAATCACATAACCATTACTCGGCACGGTACGCAGCAGAAAATGAAATTGTTGAGAAATAGCCTTTAGATCGGGAAAAATATCAGCGTGATCGTATTCTAGATTATTCATGATTAAGGTGCGGGGATGATAATGAATAAATTTCGATCGTTTATCGAAAAATGCGCAATCATATTCATCCGCTTCAATAACAAAATATTCGCTATTACCCAAACGGGCGGAAATTCCAAAATTTTCGGGTACACCACCAATTAAAAAACCAGGATTTTTTTTAGCACAATCTAAAATCCATGCCACCATGCTGGTTGTGGTAGTTTTACCGTGGGTACCAGACACCGCTATCACCCATTTTTTTCGTAAAACCTCTTCATAAAGCCATTGTGGGCCTGAGGTGAAATTTATTTTTTTATTCAACACATATTCCACAGCTGGATTACCCCGCGACATGGCATTCCCAATAACGACCTGATCGGGTGCTGGTTGCAGATGCTGTGGCTGATAGCCTTCCAGCACTTGAATTCCCGCGTGTTCTAATTGCGTACTCATTGGGGGGTAAACATTAGCATCGCTCCCGCTCACCATAAATCCAAGTTCTTTAGCGATCACGGCTAAACCTGCCATGAATGTTCCACCAATCCCCAAAAAATGAATGTGTTGCATTATCTGTCCTCGTTGATAAGAGCCAAGCCAAAATTGCAGCAATCGCTGAAGCTCTGCAGCAAATTCTAACAGAAACCTTACGGATAAGAAGAATTTTCCATGAAAAAAGCTTTAAAACGCTATACAATCTGCGCTATTGATATTGAACACAGGAAAATAACGACTCATGAAAAAAGCCAATGCCTTTTACGCGCAATCGGGTGGAGTGACGGCGGTGATTAATGCGACTGCCTGCGGTGTGATTCAAACAGCCCGCGTCCATCGCGATAAAATTGCAAAACTCTACGCCGGTCGCAACGGTATTCTTGGCGCACTGACCGAAGAATTAATCGACACCAGTCAAGAAAGTGCAGCAAGCATTGCCGCATTAAAACACACGCCAGGTGGTGCATTTGGTTCTTGTCGCTATAAATTAAAATCCTTAGAAGAAAATCGTGCGGAATACCAACGTTTAATTGAAGTATTTGCCGCGCATAATATTCGTTATTTTTTTTATAATGGCGGCAACGATTCACAAGATACTACTCATAAAATTGCGCAAATGAGCCAAGCTCTGAATTATCCACTGACTTGTATTGGTATTCCTAAAACCGTCGATAACGATTTATATTTAACGGATAGTTGTCCGGGATTTGGGTCGGTTGCAAAATACGTGAGTGTTTCGGTGCGTGAAGCGGGATTTGATGTCGCATCCATGGCGGAAAGTTCTACCAAAGTGTTTATTATGGAAGTCATGGGACGTCATGCAGGTTGGATCGTTGCCGCCAGTGGTTTAGCCGCTGAAAATGAAGGTGAACCTCCTCATATTATTTTATTTCCTGAAATTGAATTCAATCAAACAGCATTTTTACGTCGCGTTGAACTGTGTGTGAAAAAATACGGTTACTGTGTGATTGCTGTTTCTGAGGGTTTACGCAATCCCAATGGTGAATTTCTCGCAGAAGCCGGTACGCGCGATGCCTTTGGTCATGCGCAATTGGGTGGAGTGGCCCCCAGAATCGCGCAAATTGTCAAAGAACATTTACAATTAAAATATCACTGGGCAGTTGCCGATTATTTACAACGTTCCGCACGTCACATCGCCTCACAAACGGATGTGGATCATGCCTACGAAATTGGCAAAGCCGCAGTAGAGTATGCGTTAGCCGGTAAAAATAACATTATGATGACCATTGAACGCAAACCCACGAAAACCTACCGTTGGCAAATTGGCTGTGTGCCACTCGACAAAGTCGCTAATCGCGAAAAAAAATTACCACGTCATTTTATTACCCGCGATGGTTTTGGTATAACTCAAGCGTGTCGAGAATATTTAGCACCATTAATTCAAGGAGAAGCGTATCCACCTTATCGCCAAGGTTTACCCGACTACGTGCAATTAAAAAATAAATTAGTTCCGAAAAAATTACCGTCGACAGTTAAATAATAGGAAAATACGAAATGAAAAAAATTCGCTGTAATCATTTAATCAAAATGAAACAACAACACGAAAAAATGGTGATGCTTACGTGTTATGATGCGAGTTTTGCCAAACTTTTAAATGAAAATGGTATTGAAATTATTCTAATTGGCGATTCCTTAGGAAATGTCATCCAAGGTTTTTCTTCCACAGTTCCAGTGACTATAAACGATATGGTTTATCATGTGAATTGTGTCGCCCGTGGCAATCAACACGCCCTGCTGATTGCTGATATGCCTTTTATGACTTATGCCACACCAGAATCTGCCTTCAAGCATGCCATGCCACTCATGCAAGCGGGTGCTGAAATGGTAAAAATGGAAGGCGGTGCGTTTTTAGCACCTACTATTCAGCAACTCACCCACTACGGAATTCCAGTGTGCGCTCATTTAGGCTTAACGCCACAATCAGTAAATGTGTTAGGTGGCTATCACGTGCAAGGCAAAGATGAACTGCAACAATTACAGTTAATCGAAGATGCTAAGGCTTTAGAAAATGCCGGGGCAAAACTATTGGTTTTAGAATGTGTTCCTGCCGAACTTGCTAGCAAAATTACTGCTCAATTAACGATTCCTGTTATTGGCATTGGAGCCGGTAATCAAACCGATGGGCAAGTATTAGTATTACACGATATGTTAGGCATTTCGTCTCGTCAATTTTCATTTTCAAAAAATTTTTTAGCTGAAAACTCATCGATTGCTGATGCCATTAGCGCGTATGTTCGCGAGGTTAAAAATGGTCAATTCCCTGCAACTCATCATGGATTTTAGTCACCATGCACATTATTTCCGATCCACAACAATTAATTTCCTATCTACAACAGCAAACTCATTTAAGTTTAGGCTTTGTTCCAACGATGGGAAATCTCCACGCCGGACATTTGCGTTTAATTACCACCGCACGTCAACACTGCGATCGCGTTATTGTGAGTATTTTTGTTAATCCATTACAATTTAATAATCCTGAAGATTTAAAAAATTATCCTCGCACTTTAATAGACGATGAAAAATTATTAAATCAAGTTAATTGTGATATCTTATTTTATCCGCACGTCGACACTATTTATCCTCATGGCTTAAATGAACATACGCAAGTTTTTGTTCCAAACTTATCAAACCTCCATTGTGGAGAATTTCGTCCAGGTCATTTTCAAGGTGTTACTACCATTGTTTGCAAGTTATTTAATTTAATTCAGCCAGATTATGCATTTTTTGGTGAAAAAGATTTTCAACAACTCACCATTATTCGTCACATGGTGAATGACCTTTGCATTCCAGTAAAAATTGTTAGCGTTCCTACGGTACGTGAAGCTGATGGCTTAGCCATGAGTTCACGCAATCAATATTTAACGCCGAGAGAGCGAGCCTTAGCGCCGAATTTATATCGCGTCTTATCCATGCTTAGCGAGAAAATTTCACAAGGAAATAATCATTTTACTCAGTTAGTCGAAAATGCCTACACAGAATTAAAAAAATATCAATTCCAACCCGAATATATTCATATTTGCAATGCCCACACCTTATTACCTGCCAAAACTGTAAATGATGATTTAGTCATTTTAGCTGCGGCCTATTTGGGTAAAGCACGATTAATCGATAATCTCTGCATTATGGGAACTCATCGCGATTGACGTTTTCATGTGAATTGAGGTTGTGGTATAGTTTCTCAACATTAGCGTACAGGGAGATTGTTCGATGAGTTTTGAAAAGCGGATTGCGATTGTCACAGGTGGAACAGGTGGAATTGGCACGGCCACTTGTCGTTTACTCACTCAACATGGTGTGCGTGTTATTGCCACCAATCATCATCATGAAAAATCCTGTCAGTGGCTTAATCAACAACATCAGGCTGGTTTTGAAATTGATATTATGGATGTAGATGTCGCCGATTTTAATTCATGCAATACTCTCGTCAATGACGTACTTAGAAAATATGGGAAAATTGATATTTTAATTAATAATGCCGGAATGACTGCCGATAGTACCTTGCGTAAAATGACATTAGAACAATGGGAAAGTGTTATTCACACCAATTTAAATAGCTTATTCAACATGACCAAACACGTTTTACCAACAATGCTTGATCAAAATTTTGGTCGAATTATTAATATTTCTTCCATCAATGCGCAAAAAGGTCAATTTGGTCAATGTAATTATGCTGCAACCAAAGCCGGCATTCATGGTTTTACCAAATCGTTGGCGCAAGAAGTAGCGCGCAAAGGGATCACAGTCAATACGATTTCTCCAGGCTATATTGCCACCGAAATGGTCATGAAAATGAAAGAAGACGTACGCGAGCACATTATTGCTAATATTCCAGTGGGACGTTTAGGAAAACCAGAAGAAATCGCTCGTTTAATTGCGTTTTTAGCCGATGATGACAGTGGGTTTATCACCGGTGCAGATTTTTCGGCGAACGGTGGACAGTTTATGTTTTAATTATATGAGGTCATTACTATGGATCAAGAAAATAAAAAAATACGCATTATAAAAAAATATCCTAATCGTCGTTTATACGATACTGCCATCAGCCGTTATATTACTTTGCAAGACATAAAACAACTGGTTTTAGACTGCGAGGAAATTAAAGTCATCGATGCTAAAAGCGAAGAAGATTTAACGAACATGACTTTATTACAAATTATTGTTGAACAAGAAGATCAACAAACTCCTATGTTCACTCGAGATATTTTGCAAAATCTCATCCGCGGATACAATCATTCCATGCAAACGATGATGAGTAACTATTTAGAACAGAGTGTTAATTTATTCATGGAACAAGCTCAACAGGTGCAGCAAGGAGTCAATAATTGGTTAGAACGCACGCCGTTGAATTTATTTTCTCAACTCACCGAACGTAATCTACACCTCTGGAAAACCCTGCAAGAAAATTGGTTAAATGCCGCAAAAATCAATGAGTCGGGTGAAGAGGCGAAGAAAAGTACGACGAAGGACTAGCATGTTTCGTTGGGACAACGAGAGCTTCAGTCTGAAATCCCACACAGCAAGTTCTTGCTTCCTGCTATAAAATAAAGCAGTTATACTTGACACTGTTATCTATGGCGGTTATTCTATGTTCTCATTGTTGCTATGCACAATCTTTACACAAGGAGATCTTTTATGCAAAAAGAATTTATTGATCAATGGACTAATTTTAGTAAAAATTCGCTTGAACCGTTTGTGGCGTTTAATTCATTGGCTAATGAATCGTTTGAACGTCTTGCCAAACAAAACTTAGAAACCGTTAATGATTTATTCACTTCCAGCGTGGCTAATTTGCAAAAATTGGCAGATTGCAAAAATGTTGAATCGTTAATTGCCACTCAAACGCAAATTTTACAAGAAGCTGGCAACAAAGCCATCGACTACGCACAAAAATCGTTTGCAGCGGCTGTGGATACTACCAACAAATTCAGCAAACTGTGTGAAAAAAATATGTCAAAAGTCGTTAGCAATGTCGATAAAACCGTTGCTAATAAAAGCGATAATCAAACCGCTAGACAAAAATAAATAATCTGTAACACTAGGGCGTGTTGACAATTCGCTATGCTGAGACGTAGCTTGTTGATTTTTGAGCACTAGCGCGCAGTTTACACGAAGTAAATGAGCAGCGGAGCACAAAAAATCAACGAGATACGGCCAGCAGAGTAGAATTGTCAACACGCCCTAAAAAAACCCTTTGTTGAGGGTTTTTTTATTTAACGACCAATCACGCTAACTCCACCAATCGAAGCTCCGGTATTATTGGCATTAAAACGGAAGGTATTAATTAAATAATCACTATTGCTACCCGATAGAAAACCACTAAATTCGCCGGTATCAATAGTCCCACCGGCGGTATTCATACCCCCAATATTAAATCCTCTAACCGTTCCGTTAACAAGCACGCCATCAATATTGGCATTCCACGTGGTGCCACTGATGGTTTCCGTTAAATTCATGTTGCCCGCAAATTCTCCTGTCGTGAAATTCAAATTAAATGAACCACCCCAAGCCCCACCTGCGACATCGTTAGACGCAGAATCGGTAGTAGCGCTGATAAACACTGGCGTTGAATAATTGATAACACCCGTTGTGGGTAAATTTTGCAAAGGGGTAGCTTGTGCTGAAATCCAAGTCGTTGGAAACGCCGCACTACCAAACGTGCTGGGATTACATAATTCACAATAAGTTGAATCCCATTCACCGTAATAAACACCCGGTAAAATTTGCGTTGCACTGGCATTTAATGTACCCGAAATATCTCCCAAAACATTATCATAAATAATCGGATTGGTAATTCGGTTGGCTTCGATATACCCTACTGTATTGCGATATTCCGTGGCGCCAATACCCGTACGCCCAAAATCGCCCGCGGCAAAATATTCAGGACGCACGTTAAAATTCGAAACGACTTGACGAGGATTATTGACCATATTCACCGGATTGGTAAATCTATCGATATCGCCGTTCTGACTCGTTAAATCATTTGCCGCTAAATTTGATTCATCACTCGAAGAAATAGATTCCGATGAAGGGGATGAAGAAGTTCCACCACTCGACGAGCCGCCTTGTGGGACATTCGATAACACATCCATATCGACATTTAATTTATTTTTTATGGCTTCGGGAATGGTTGGCAGCGCTTGCGGAGGTTCTCCTGGATTGACTTTTAATGCTCGTGTAGGATGCGTTGGTCCTATCAATAAATTGCCAACACTTAATGTGCCTTGTGTAGCCTCGGCATAGGTTGTGTTATTGTTAATGATGACCGCATAAATGGTTCCGCGCACGCCAATCGTCGCCGCTTTGGTTTGTAATGTCACCGCGTTAGGATTTTCTTTGCTGATTTTCCCAGTAATTGCACGCAATCCACCTTGGACTAATGTCGTTTTTCGCACATCCGTTTTGGCGTTTTGGTTAAAACGATATTGGTCGATTTTATAAATAGAATTCGGTGCAATTGAAATTAAGGTATTATCGGAATAACGAATTTGCGCGGTTGAATTCACGCCTGTTTGAATGCTTTGTCCGGTATGTAGCGCACTGCCGCGTTGGGCTTTCATCGGTTGCTGGGCCGAAATAATCGTCACTTGTCCTTTGGCAAAAATCACTTTACCCACGCTTGCGGCTGCAAACACCGGAGATGCCGTCATGAGCAAAAATACGGGTAAGGCAATGATGGATTTATTCATGGCAATGCTCCTTATGCGCCTAAACCTGTCCGGTTGAATACGTGAGGCTTAACATAAATTGATGGCGTTTGAACGCGTAAATAATGGTGTTGCTGGCATTATCGATATAGGTATAAGACGGTTCTAGTAACCAATGTTTATTTAATTTAATGCGAATGCCGGTGAATAAATCAAATTCATGATCGGAACGATAGGCCAAAAAGCCTGGCACCACGCCTTTATATTTTGATCGTTGATAGCGTATGCCTAAATAAGGTTCATACATTTTAGAAATTATCCAACGAATGGCATCGTCCGTGCCATAAACCCGTCGTGCCAAATGCGGATAATTTTCAACGCGATCGTCTTCACGGCCGCCAAATAATTTCACCGTTAACACTAAGGGTACTTTACTGAACTGATGCTGAAAAACAGGACCGCCCGTGGTTAAATTGGTGTCCTGCGCCCGCACGCCCGTGCGCGTGCGATTGTTGGGATAGAGCAAGCGACTGTGGTCGATAAATCCTCCTACACGCGTAAAACGAGTGAGGGTATACAAACCTTGCAAGGCATAAGCCACGGTATTGCGAAAACGTTGATGTTCTAATTCTAAGGCTTGCGCCATAAAAGGCAGAGTCAGAGAAAATCGGCCTTTACTCCAGTTTAATCCGGCAATTGCCGTGGTGGTATTGGTATCGAACTGATGCGCGCGCGTATTTCTGCGACCATTGCCACTGATCGAGCCAAACATCGATAAATTTTTATTTAAGGCTAATTGCCCTGAAATTCCAGCTTGTAAACCACTAAAAAAAGTTCCAGCAGCACGAGCACTGGGATTAAGCGCCACCGAACCGAATACCGGAATATTAATAATATTTTCTGCCGTTGAGCTATTAGCATTGCTATCGTAACCGGCATTGAAACGCACAAATGCACTTAAGGTATTTTTACTCGGCTGGGATTGGGTTTGGATGGCATCTATCAGCGCTAAAAAATGACGAATATTTTTTTGTACATTGGGGGGCGGATTTTGCTTTAATATGTGTTGGAACTCGTGTTGGGCTTGTGGATAATTTTTAATGTGAAGTTGAGCTAAGGCATATTCTAGACGAACTCGCGGATCGTTGGGATGTTGCAGGAGTAAACGTTCAAAAATAAAGGAAGCTTGATCGGCATGTTGCGTTCTTAACGCTGCGAGACCATATAAAAAATCAAATTGCGGATTTCCCTCGTATTTATCCAACAATTTTTGCGAAAGCGCATACGCTTGCACATAATTTTTTTCTTGGATGAGTTTTTGCAATGAAGACAGTGAAGCTGCTTGTGTGGTGATGACAAAAAAACTGATTGTAACAATGATTAAATTGCGTAGCACATTTTGCATTACCCACTTCCCTCGCTCTTTTTAGCAATTCTCCCTAAACAGCAATCATTTTTACATGTTCTGTGGTTGATCTCAAGTTTATAATCTACTCAGTACCCGCTGGTGGATGCGTAAGCCTGCGCTGAAAAACCCTTAACTCGTTCCACTCGCGACGTGAGCGTGCCATCATCGTTTAAAAAAATCCAACGATAACCGGGCGCCACATCATCGAGAGCAAATTTTTCTGTGCGCGGTTTGAATTGAAAACACGTCGAGGGCGTCGCATAATAAACCACCTCATCGATCACTTTTTCGAATGCTTGATGAATATGACCACACACCACACTCTTAATGTGTTTGTTTTCTTGAATAATGGTTAATAAATAATGAGCATTTTCTAATGCCAAAGTATCTAACCATGCGCTTTGAATGGGGACCACATGATGGTGAATCACGAGTAATGTGAATAATTGATTATTTGTAGTTAAATATTTTTTTAAAAAATTTATTTGTTGGTCGGCAAGTAATCCTTCAACCGCACCTGGTTTTTGAGAATCTAACAAAATAATTTGCCAGGGTGATGGTTGAATGAGTTTATCATTACTCATATGAGAAAATTGTTGAAACGTTTTTTTCATTAAACCGGCTGAGTCATGATTTCCCGGTATCCAATAGACTGGGCAATGAAAAGGAATTAATTTTTGAGCAATGGAGTGATAGGCTAGCTCGGAACTGTCTTGGGCAATATCACCCGTAAGTAAAATTAAATCGGGTTTTTGCTCGTCTTGTTGAATCGCACGGATCACCGCTGCACAACTATCCTCTGTATTTAACCCCAGCAATTGTTTTGCCGGATCGGCAAATAAATGCGTATCGGTAATTTGCAGAATGGCCAGTTTTCCTTGCCCCACACCCAAAACTCCCTGAATCGATTGGGAGTTTGAGTATAGCATAGGGGTTAGCGGGGGTGGAATGGGAGATTTTTGGGGAGATTCAGTAAAGGACGGCAATCAATTTATATATCGCTCGCCAATGAAGACGCGAAATTTTAAAAGTACCGTCATCCCGCAGCTTGGTAGTGAGCTGACGTTTTATTTTTTTGCATTTCGCAGTAGGATGGATATAGTATTTGTGTTAGCCAATTTTATTTTCTTTCTCGGGGCTGGATTATTGCTTACGGTTGGTGCTGAACTACCAACCACTTCCCTCTTCTTAGTGCCAGAGTCAGCACCTGCGTTTTGAACAGCCTTATTAGACAAGACTCCATTGTTACCGGCTAACGTAGTAAGTGCTTTTGATTTAGATTGTGCAAATTTTCCCTGGCTTTGAGCAAGTTTGGCTAAAGATTTCTCAGGTTTAATTGCATCTAAGGACTTTGCAAATTTTTCTATCCCTTCAGTAAGAGCATTCGGGCTATTATTAACTTGGGAATGAGCGGAATTTTTCGGCAAAAAATGATTTTTAAAGGCTTCAAAAGAATTTTTTAAGACATTCATGCCAAGCGAGCTATTAGGTTTATCGGAATAAAAGTTATACGAAGTTAACAAGGCCTGCCATTCTATAGCCGCTTTTTGAGAAGAATTGAGAACTGTTTCTAACTCACTAAACGACTTCCTCAATGAATTCGTGTGCGACATCGCCATAATTATTCTCCAAAATCTTTCTAAATTAACTATTTCGTGATTGATACTAATTTGCACATAGAATTATCGTTGACTACTTTATAACTATGTATTTGAAATTGTACACCAAACATTCTTTAATAGGAAGACAAATTTAAAAATCATTTTTTTCTGGGAGTGGGTAAACTACTCGCATGCACCTATGTTCCCTTTTGCTGGAGTTTTACGGCGGTGCCTGTTACCGTTAAATTTGTACCTATATTTGACGCGGATGTCGATGATGATGAGCTGGAAGAACTTGCTCCCATTCCAACAGGGGGAAGTAATCTGAATTGGTCACCCAGGATACGCATACTTCTTGGTGAAGAAGGAGGTTGCTGTGACGATGATGATGATAAAGAGGAAGAGCTAGAAGTTCGAAGTTCTAAATTTATTACAGAAATAGGTAAACTTTGTTTTATATTGTTATTAGTTGAACCTTGTTTTGGAGAGCAAGCACTCGCTGAGTTTGCCGTAGCAGTTGATGATGAGCTGGAAGAACTTGTTCCCGCTACAGGGGGTGAGGATGAAGAAGAAGAGGAGGAGCTAGAAGCTGCAAATTGTAAATTTATTGTAGAAGGTAATAAAGTTTGGTTCGTGTTATTAGTTGAACCTTGTTTTGGAGAGCAAACACTTGCTGAGTATTCCGATAATTTTTGATGAATATTATTATAAAAACTTGGGTCAATTTCAGGTAAAATTCTCTCATGGTTAAAAAGTTCATTTCCATCATTCACTAAATCATTCACAGAAAGCTTTTTATAATTCACAATGGATGATGAAGATGGTATTGGAGTTTGTAAAAATTGTGTGTCACGAGGGGTAAGTGGTTTATCGTCTTTAGTCGGTGTAACGTTGCTGGCATAGTTTTTCCAATATCTTCTGGAATTATCAGTTACTGCTGAAGTTGAAGAAGACTGATTAGTATAACGATTACTGACAGAAAAACGTTGTCCTGATATGGGCATACCCGGTGTGTGTTCTATCCATTCATCATAAGCAACTACTGAGGTAGCGGTAAGCAAGCGAGTCGGTATCACCAAGCCATGTATGTAATCATATAAAAGATCAACATTATGTGATTTATCAGAATCTCTAGACGCTAGAGTTGGAAGCACCGTATCTAATAACTCATAATCTGATAATAATTTAAAAGCTGATGCTCTAGGAGCATACGCTGAAATATTTTCGGGTGGGCTTGCTTTAACTTTTTGGCTGTTTACAACATTATATTGATCATCTGCTTGGTGTTGTCCTAAATTACAAGCCATCTTAACATGATTTCGTGATAAGGCTGTTATTACCTCTGGATATTTTTTAGATAAAAATGTGCGATATAAAAACTCCATAATCACCGCGGCAAATATTAATAAAGGAGAACCTATACCTGGTTTATAGCCATGGGTGAATCGAGAATAAATATGTTGTGCAATTAACGAGATACGTTCACCATCATTTTCCTGATCAGAAACATCCTCTGTTGTTTCTGCACCAAGTTCTTCTAATATATCCTTTTTAAGATCTGCTATTATTTTTTTTCTAAATTCTACTATTTCCTCTGATTCATCGTTAGCTAACTTATCACCACTTTTTTTCAAGAAATATTTCATTGCCTTAACAATAGCTTTCCGTGCTTCGGCGTTTTGTATATTCGTATTGTCTTTGGATAAAGAAACTGGTTCTGCAGCATAATGGTCCCATGCGGTATCGAAACAAGAGATCCCTTGAAAATCACAATCTGAACGGATAGGCATGCGTGTTTCTTGATCGGCAAGGATCATAATTTCTTTTTCGCCATTTAACGCTGGATCATCAGCGCCAGTAATACGGACGGATAAAGGATAGCCTGAATGTAAAGATCCACTCTTACTTAACGACTCACAGAATCCTCTCAGTAGCCCAGCATGATTTTGATCTATGTTATTATTTGAATTTATTTTTTGTAAGACGTCTTCTAAAGAGGGAAATTCATGTGGGGATTTTTCTGCTATTAATTCACGAAATGTATTAGCACTAGGGTGATTGAGATTTAATATGAACGTCATATTTGTATTATTATGTCCAGGGCATCCGTGTAAATCGTTATTCCATTTAGGATAAGTAAACTCTATTTTACCATTTTCTATTTTAGTAATTTGAATTTCACCCATTTCCAGCGCTTGAACAAATTCAGCAAACGATAAATCTTTTTGAACCTCCACTAATCCTTCTGGTATGCCTAAATCGGAAATCAACGCCTCAGGAGCCATATTCTTACCCGCAATATCGTTACGTATCCGAGATAATAGCGGGTTAGTTTTAGGACTTGGATACTCATTAAAAAAGATCGCATTCGCAACACTTTTTTCGACGACTGAAATCGGTTTGGGATAACTTGAAAAGAGATAGTAAGGGTTGATCGTTTGGGGAATTCTCTTTCCTAATTTTTCTTCACGAAATTGTATATCGATTCTCAATATCATTGCTGTGATAGCAGTAGCCAATTGCCATTCTATTGGAAAACTTGAAGCTTTTAAGGCGTCGATACCATTTAACACCTGCACTTCTTCAGTAGCATTTGCTTTTTTGCTATCAAATTGCTGCTGATCTAATGTATGTTGATCTGCAGTTTTATTCATTTCCGGCTCATAAGGAGTGTACATGGAAATTGCACTCCCCGATCGAATAAGTTTTATTATGTCAGGGGGTAATGTTATTTGAATTTCAGAAAAATTTTCCTCAGCTTTTCTTTTGGTATCTGCTTGAGTGCCTACTGAGCTTATTGAGGAGGCTGTTACATTTAATATATCTGTATAAGAAGCAATGCTGCTCGATCCAGTAAGCGTACTTGAACTGCTCATGATAGAACTTGACGACCTTTGCCTTTGCAGGTTGTGAGCCGAAGAGTTGGAACTGGAATTAGAGTTGGAACTGGAACCGTACACTTTGATTTTCTCTTTTTGTTTATTATATTATTTTCAGGTCAAAACAGCGCACAATTGTCTCTTGAAAACGGGTGTATGTCAATCAC
>JAHCLG010000022.1 GCA_026125385.1 Legionellales bacterium | reverse complement strand
TATTCCCGCAGATAGTACATTCACAAAATGAAGTTTGTCCTTGTGATGACCAATGATGGGTCCATTCCCCGCCTTCCCACGCACACACGCGTGAGCAACTTTGCTCAGCATCATAATTATTATAAATTTTGCCGGCATCAATATTGCGTTTATGGCAAGCGACTTCATGAGGAAGATTATTGTCTGAATTAAAATCGTCATCCTCTGAATTTTCAGGAGCAGCTTGTTCAGAAGGAGTTAAAGCAGGAGATTTTTTCTGAGATGCAGCGTTATCACAAACGCAAACTGCCAATTGACCACCTTGCATATTGTTCCATTGGCCAGTCCATTTGCTATGCGCATTGGCACACACTAAGGGACATTTTATTTTAGCATCATGATCATCAAGAATTTTTCCTGTGGCGACATTAAAATTTTCAGCGTGTGCCGTCATAAAAACCGCAATCAATAAACCACATCCGCCCATTATATTGAATATTTTCATGGTGCTCACTCGATGAGAAATAACGATAAGAAAATTGTAACGCGATTATTTAGGCGATGACAATAAATTTACTTAACCAACTGCAGAATCGTTTTCCATTCTGTGGCGGTAACTGGCGTAATCGAAAGGCGATTACCTTTGCGTAATAACAACATACTGTTTAACGCAGGAACTTGGCGTAATTCATCCAGGCTTAACATATGAGGAAATTTTTGTTTAAATTTCACATCGACCATTACCCACCGCGGCTTTTCTGGCACACTTTTGTGATCGTAATATGGGCTCTTAGGATCGAAGGCGGTGGGATCCTGATAGGCCTCACGCACAATTTCTGCAATGCCAACAATGCCAGGCGGTTGACAGTTGGAGTGATAAAATAATACTTGATCCCCTTTTTGCATGTCATCCCGCATCATGTTACGTGCCTGATAATTGCGTACTCCATCCCACGCCTCAGTTTGTCGTGGTCGTGCCATTAAATCATCAATGCTGAACGTGGACGGTTCTGTTTTCATTAACCAATAATTCATGGTGAATCCTCATCGTAGTTTAGGGTAAGTATTGTTGACCAAAACCTCATGCAGTGCAAACTCACAAACGTAATCAAGTTTTAAAATCGTGTTAAATTGGCTAAAAATGAAAACACAGGGTGGCTGAATTAAGTTTGAAAAAGGCGTCACAATGTGACATGCTTATTAATATAGGGTCTATGATGTGAAGATATACAAACATTATCAGTTTGCTAAATGGATGCTAAAAATGAGACTGTTTGACGAACATTTGAAACAAGCATCAAATGAAATCATGAACAATTTAATAGATGCAGATTTAGGGCAGTGATTGTTAAAAAAGAGAATTACGCTATCGGAACGAGGCAAACGAAGTGGTGCAAGATTACTGGTTGCCTTCAGAATGAATCACAGAATTATTTTTATTCATGGTTTCTCGAAGAATAATAAAGAAAATATTTCTAAAAATGATGAATTACATTTAAAATTATACGCGAAAACTTTACTGAACTTTACGGAACATCAACTGAAAGAAGCAATTAAGTTAGGGGAACTCATTGAGGTAATATAACAATGGTGAGCAAAATTGAAAAACTCGTTCAAAATTCAGCCAAGAGCCTGTACGATGCTGGAATCATAGAAATTACCACTATGCGAGAATTTGATTTGCTAAAAACTAAAAAAATTAAATCATTTTCCCCCAAAAAAATTAAGCAATTACGCTTACAGTGCAGAATCAGTCAGTCTGTATTCGCCAAATTATTAAATGTGAGTCAATCTGCGATTAAACAATGGGAAATGGGTGAGCGAAAACCCAATGGTGCGGCGGTAAAATTACTTAATTTAATCGCTGAACGCGGGATTGAAGCGATTATTTAACCTACCTTTAAGAATGAGCATAAAAAATTCGTGTCGGTGTGACAATAATATCTAAATCCACATCCCATTCATTAGGAATTATTTTTTCAATGATTTGAAAATCATAAGCAATGCCGAGCAAGATGGGTTTTGCTGAAGAAGTTTTATTTAAAAAAGCAAATGTCGCATCATAAAATCCGCCCCCCATCCCGATACGATGGCCAGCCGTATCACATGCAACCAGTGGTGTAATGACCAAATCTAAACAAGACGCTTCTTGAAAAACATTCTGATCATTTTGCGGTTCTGGAATATTAAGATGATTTTTTTGTAAAATATGATGATCATTAAACGGTGAAAATAATAATTGTTTTGAACGGTTAGGATTTAATACGGGCAAATAAACGGTTTTTTGTTGAAGCCATGCTTGCTGAATTAGGCTCCTAGGATCAATTTCATTATTCACAGCACAATAGGCGGCAAGATGGTTGGCCTGTTGATAGTCTTTCAATTGAGAAACACGTTCAGCTACTTGCTGGCTGGCGAGTAGGATCGCTTGCTGGGAAAGTTGCAACCGTTGTTGAATTAAGTGTTGACGTAATTGAGATAAATCCATTGCACATCCTATGAAAGGTCTCTGCTACATTACTAGGTCCAGTGACTTGAACCTGAAACTCATCAGGTGGGGATCGGATGTGTTACCTCAGGCTTCTTATTCACGATAAGCTTGCACAACAGTAACAGCAGGATGAACCCCTTGCTTAAAACGTTGGTCAAGTATACGTTACCTAATAACGATCATCGCAGAGACACTTTTATTATAACGCTAATTATTCATTTTGGGCTAGAGTGTGTGACATTTCATTGATTTTTTTCTCCGCTGCTTTTTTTATTGCGTAGCAGCGGCGCGGCTGTACTCAAACATCAATGAGCACGATCTCAGTATTGCGAATCCTCAACACAAACTAGTTCATTGGCAATTTTTTCGATAATGGACTGAATGTCTTGTTTCAAGGCCTGCTTGCTATTTTCACAGTGTGCTTGATAGCGTAAAAAATCGTGACACACGTTTAAGGCCGCCATGACGGCAATCCGTTCCATTGATAAATTACTATTTAATTCGCGAATTTCGCGCATTTTGGCATCCAATAACAATGCCGCTTGAAACACCGCTTCTTCTTGATTGCTTTCACAACGAAAATGGTAACGGTTATCAAGAATTTGTACGGTAGTCATGTTTTCAATTTGAGTCATTATTTTCTCCAGAATTCTGCAAACGAGCGATGAGATCCATGATGTGTTGTAGCGCTTGATTATTTTTTTGTTTTAACTCATTACGTTCCCGCAACAGCGCTGCTTGCTTGTCGAGCAAATATTGATTTTCTTGTTTCAAACGTCGACACGTTTTTAATAAGGCATCCGTGTGTAATGCTAAATCCTGTAGTTCGGGTGTATCCATGGAGAAACCTTAATCGCCAGCGGTGAATGATTCTAGTGTAGTTTTATCCGCTCTTAGGGTCAATTGTTATCCCGCACGATATTCGCCTTTTGACGCAAAATCGGTATACAATGACGCAAGCGAGTCGTGATTAGGATTAACCCAATAATGAGTGTAGAAAAAATACTTCCTCTGCCTGCCTATCAAGAATTAAATGCCCAGCTCTATCAAGCGTTGGGCAATACTATCAATGCCTGTGAAGTGCATGGAATTATTTGTGCCTTTATTTGCGCAGGACATAAAATGAATGGGCGTTCTTGGCTAGAAGCTTTGCTGGGCGTGCTGGATACGCCGCAACAGGTCGACGAAAAAGTTTCGCGAGATATCTTCATAACTTTGTATGAAATTAGTTGCCAACAACTAAAAGATAATATGTTAGAGTTTCAATTATTATTACCTGACGATGAAGAATGCATTAATTTGCGGATAGAGTCGCTAGGGTTATGGTGTCAAGGATTTCTGTGTGGATTAGGTTTAGCTGGCATTCAACTGGAAGATTTTGACGATAATGAAGAACTTTCCGAAATTGTTGCCGATTTAAGCGAAATTGCTAAAGTCGATCACACCATGCTCGAAGGCAGCGAAGATGATGAAGTTTCCTACACCGAAGTATTAGAATATTTACGCATGGCGGTCATTTTGCTATATGGAGAATTTGAAGTGTGGCAATCTGAAAATGAAGAAAATACGCCAATCCGTTTACATTAACTAGAGAGTAAATTATGTCGAAAATTGATTTTGCGGCGCGTCGCCAACAATTTATGCAACAAATGAAACCCAACAGCATTGCTATTTTATATTCAGGCGATGCAATAATTCGTTCTCACGATTCCGAATACCGTTTTCGTGTGAACAGTGATTTTTATTATTTAACCGGATTTACTGAAGAAAAAGCTGCAGCCTTGCTAATCCCCGGTCGCAGTGAAGGCGAATTTATTTTATTTAATTTACCGCGCGACCGTGAAAAAGAAATTTGGAATGGCAGACGCGCAGGCCAAGAAGGTGCTTGCCGCGACTTTGGTGCCAACCAAGCATTTTCGATTGATGAACTCGCTGAAAAACTCACCGATTTTTTAATCAATAAAGAAACGTTGTATTTTGCCTTTGGGCGCAATACCGTGATCGAAAATATCCTGTTAAACAGCGTTAATCTATTGCGCAGTCGAGTGCGTGCAGGTGTTGGTGCTCCCAAAGAAATGATTAATATTGAAACTGTTTTGCATGAAATGCGCCTGTATAAAACTCCCGAAGAAATCGCCATTATTCGCCGTGCCTGCGAAATTTCCGCGCACGCACACAGCAAAGCCATGCAAGTGTGTCAACCAGGAATGTTTGAATATCAACTCGAAGCAGAATTAATCTATGAATTTACTAAAGCGGGTTGTTTGGACGTTGCCTATAGCTCTATCGTTGCGAGTGGCGAAAATAGTTGTATTTTGCATTACCGTGAAAATAATCGCCAAATTCAAGATGGCGATATGGTGTTAATTGATGCTGGTTGTGAATATCAAGTTTATGCTTCCGACATCACGCGCACCTTTCCTGCCAATGGCCGTTTTTCCAAAGAGCAACAAGCCATTTATGAAATTGTATTACACACGCAAAAAACCTGTATCGAAGCAATTAAACCTGGCATTTCTGCCTATGCAGGACAAGAACGCGCTATAAAATTATTAACACAAGGTTTAATCGATGTAGGATTATTGCACGGTGAATTAAATGAATTAATTGAAACGCGGGCATATTTTCAATTTTACATGCATCGCTTAAGTCATTGGATGGGAATGGATGTCCATGATGTAGGAATTTATCAGTTGAATAATGGCTGGCGTCCTCTTGCAGAAAATATGATTTTCACGGTTGAACCAGGGATCTACATTTCTCCTGCGAACAATGTCGATGAAAAATGGTGGAACATTGGCGTGCGCATTGAAGACGATGTATTAGTCACTAAAAATGGCTGTGATGTCTTAACTAAAGATGTGCCTAAGAGTGTGAATGAAATTGAAATATTAATGCGATCATGAATGATTTTGATATTGTCATAGTGGGTGGAAGTTACATCGGCGCAAGCTTAGCTTGCGCCTTGGCAAATTTACCATTAAAAATTGCCGTGTTAGAAGCCCGTGATTATGCGATAAAAATGACACCGGCGAATGATCGCAGAATTACCGCGTTATCATTAAGTTCACAACGCATTTTTTCTTCGATAAATGCGTGGGAGGAGTTAAATCAATATGCCAGCCCGATTCGACACATTCATATTTCTCAAGCAGGACATTTCGGAAAAATCAGTTTAAATGCCAATGAAGTCGCCTTACCTGCATTTGGTTATGTGATTGCCAATGATTATTTCATGCAAATCCTACATCAAAAAATGCTCTCACAAAAAAATGTCACTTTATTTACTCATGCTAGTGTGCAAGATTTAAAAATAGACGAACATTGCGCTAATTTGATCATTAAAAAAAATGATCAACTCGATGCACTGCGAGCAAAATTAATTATTGCCGCCGATGGGACGCAATCCTTTATCCGTCAAACATTGAATATTCCAACCACAACCATCGATTATCATGAAAATGCTATTGTAGCGAACGTGGGATTAAATCAGTTTCATAATGCTGCAGCGTATGAGCGTTTTACTCACCAAGGTCCGCTCGCTTTATTGCCTTGGCAAGAACAACAAATGGCATTAGTGTTTACGGTAAAACGCCAAGAATGCGATCAGTATTTTAATTTACCCGATCACGAATTTTTAACGATTTTGCAACAACGTTTTGGTTATCGCGTGGGGCGTTTTACGTGGATTGGAAAGCGCCAAGCATTTCCTTTGCAATGTATTCAATCGCAACAGCACATTGCCAAACGAGTGGCACTGATTGGAAATGCCGCGCAAACTTTGCATCCCATTGCGGCGCAAGGGTTTAATTTAGGTTTGCGAGATTGCGCGTGGCTTGCCGATAGTATTGCTCAAGCTGTAAAAAATCAAAACGAAATTGGCAATGAAGCTATGTTAAATCAATATGAAAAATCACGCGTTAACGATCAACAGCATTTTGTCAAAGCGACCGATACCTTAGCCACACTATTTTTATCCGATTGTTTACCACTTAATATCGTGCGTAATTTCGGCGTGTTAAGCGCCGACATATTGCCCCTCGTGCGCAAAAAAATCATTCAATTTGGATTAGGTGAAACACAAATTTTACCCCCATTAGCATTAGGTATTCCTTTGGAGCAACTCGCATGAAAACCAATTTTGATATTATTATTGTCGGTGCGGGCATTGTGGGATTAAGCTGTGCTGCCATGCTTGCACAACAGGATTTACGCATTGCTGTGATTGATACGCAACCATTGCATCCGCAATTTAATCCTGATAACTATGATTTGCGTGTCAGTGCCATTACGCTTGCTTCAGAAAATATCTTTAAACATTTGAATATTTGGTCAACCATCGAAAAATATCGTTTAAGTCCTTTTCGTCATATGCAGGTGTGGGATAAAACAGGTGACATTCATTTTTCCGCCAACGAAATTGCGCAACCGCATTTAGGTCATATTATTGAAAATTCCGTGATCGTAAAATCACTATTAGAAGAATTGCAATTTAATGGTAATGTCAGCTTATTAACACCACTCCAATTAGAAAATTTAGCAATCTTTAGTGACCATGTGGAATTAACCAGCAGTGAACAACGCAAATTAACGGCTAAATTAATTATTGCCGCCGATGGCGCGCATTCATGGGTGCGTCAACAAGCTCATATCGATTTAACCACTTGGGGCTATGGACAAGAAGCGATTGTGGCAACAATTGAAAATGAATTACCGCATCAACAAACCGCGAGGCAGCGTTTTTTAAATACAGGGCCGCTCGCGCATTTACCCTTAAACAAGCCTAGTGTTACGTCGATTGTGTGGTCGTGTATCCCACAACGCGCCGATGAATTAATGCAATTAAACGATGAACAATTTAATCAGGAATTAACTCACGCGTTTCAGCAACGCTTAGGCAGCGCCCTCAGTTGCAGTGAACGACGAAAATTTCCCTTAGTGATGCGTCATGCTAAATGTTATGTAAAAAATCGCTTAGCGTTAATTGGCGATGCCAGTCACACCATTCATCCCTTAGCAGGTCAAGGCGTAAATTTGGGATTATTAGATGCTGCTTGTTTAGCAGAAATCATTATTACCAATCATCAAACCCAGCGTGATTTTGCCAGCATTAATAATTTACGTCGTTATGAACGTTGGCGCAAAGGTCATAATTGGTTAATGATAGCCGCAATGGAAGGATTTAAACAGTTATTCAGTAATGATATCCCAGGTTTAGACTTTATCAGAAACTACGGTTTATCCTCGATAAATAAAGTGGGATTTGTAAAAAATCATATTATGAAATCTGCCATGGGTTTACGCGGAGATTTACCAAAATTAGCAAAATAACCCTGTATCTTGAAATAAAGGGTAGGATCACCTAAAAGTGCTTTCTTGCGTTAGTACTCATGTTTATTTACTTCTACGTCACATGGATTTTAAGCGGCATCGCCCAATTTAGAGACTTGTAACTTTTTACGACGTTTTTCAGCCTTCCATAAATCATAATCGCGCTGCAAATTTAACCAAAGTATAGGAGATGAATCCAACGCAATGGATAATCTCACCGCCATTTCGGCACTGATCCCAGCATGACCATTGATAAGACGAGAAAACGTCGTTCGATCAACGCCGAGTTTTTGAGCAGCTTCGGTCACAGATAGCCCCGTGTTTTCCACACACACCTCTCTGACAATCTCGCCGGGATGAAGCGGTTTATTAATCATAATTAATACCTCATGTTGATTAATGATAGTCAACGTAATCCACTAAAATGGCATCTTTACCTTCAAATTTAAAAATAACGCGCCAATTACCATTCACCTTGACCGAATAAAAATCGGCTAATTGTCCTTGTAATTTATGGAAACTCAATCCGGGTAAATTCATCATTTCCGGCTCTTCAGCGGCATCAAGCAACTGAATGATCATCGTAAGCCGTTTAGCATGATCGGGATTAATCCCTGACTTGCTGCTGGTTTCGTAAAATTGTTTGAGTCCTTTATGTTTCCATGATTTGATCATATTTTACATTATAGCATATGGCGCATCACGCTACAAACCATCCCGCCAAAATAGTCTGGTTTTTTCTGTTGCTCATTAATTTAATTGTATTGTTTCTTGTTTGGGGTAGTAACCCAGAATCGTCGAAATCTTTGATTGTATATCCGTAGGGCGTCAAATTTAGTCCTTTTGTTTAGCCAGAAATGCTTTAATTATTTGATCAATATCTATCTTTCGATCATCCGAAAAAAGGTAGTGCCCCAAAAAATGAATGTGTCGCCAAGCCCACGGCGAAAATGCTTCAACATTTCTAACCCTTTTGAATTACGGGTTGCTTCATAATGTTCTTTCAGCTCTTAATTGGCATTATAATTACGATCTTCGTTTCCTAAACGCTTTTAGGTATAATCGGTTTTTCGTTGAAGGAGTGGTTATGGCTAAGTGGACAATATTATATGACGAACACCAGCGCGCTGGCGGAAAAATCGTGGATTTTGCTGGTTGGTCAATGCCCTTGCATTATGGTTCACAATTAGAAGAACATCAACGCGTGCGTGAATTTGCCGGTGTGTTCGATGTTTCTCACATGACCATCGTGGATATTATGGGCGAACAAGCTCAAGCTTTTTTGCGTAAACTCATAGCGAATGACGTGAGTCGATTAACTGAGACTGGCAAAGCCCTATACGGTGTTATGTTAAACGAACATGCGGGCATTATTGATGATTTAATTGTGTATTACTGCTCGCCGAATCACTATCGCCTCATCGTCAATGCTGGTACTCACGATAAAGATTTAGCCTGGCTTAACCAACATGCGCCTGAATTTTCGGTCACCATAAAAGAACGTACCGATCTCTCCATGCTTGCCGTGCAAGGGCCTAATGCGCGCGAAATTGTTTCTCAAGTACTGAATCAATTTGTCGAAAATATTCAGGTCATGGAATTAAAACCTTTTTATTCTGCGCAGTCAGAAGATTGGATGGTGGCACGTACGGGTTATACCGGCGAAGATGGTTTCGAAATTATGTTACCTAATCACCAAGCCGTTGGATTCTGGCAAGCCTTAATAAAAAATAAGGTACAACCTGCGGGTTTAGGAGCAAGAGATACCTTGCGTTTAGAAGCAGGATTAAATTTATATGGTGTGGATATGGATGAAACCACTCATCCTTTAGAATCGAATTTAGCGTGGACTATTGCCTGGGAACCCACTGATCGAGATTTTATTGGGCGCGAAGCCTTAAATAAAATTCGGCAAACTGGTGTCACGCGCAAACTCGTTGGTTTGGTATTACAAGATCGTGGCGTGTTGCGTAATCATCAAACCGTCGTTGTTCCTGGAATTGGCGAAGGTGAAACCACCAGCGGTAGTTTTTCACCCACCATCAATAAAGCCATTGCCTTAGCGCGGGTGCCGGTAGAAACCGTTGAAACCTGTGCAGTGGAAATCCGTGGAAAATTAGTGGCAGCAAAAGTAGTGAAACCTCCTTTTGTGCGTCATGGAAAAATTTTAGTGTAATTCATAGAGAGACTCATAGGAGAAATAAATAATGAGTGAAATTCCCAGCGAATTAAAATATACCAAATCCCACGAATGGGTGCGTGTTGACGACGATAATACCATTACGGTTGGAATTACCGATAACGCGCAATGTTTATTAGGTGATCTCGTATTTGTAGAATTACCCGAAGTCGGTAGCACCGTTAAAGCCGGCGATGAATGTGGTGTAGTGGAATCCGTTAAAGCAGCCTCTGATTTATATTCACCCTTAACAGGTGAAGTAATTGCCGTGAACGATAAATTACTCGATGCGCCCGAATTAGTGAATCAAGATCCTTATGGTGACGGTTGGATATTGCAATTGCAAGTCGATGATATCGATGATGTCAATGAATTATTGGATGCAGATGAATATCAAGATCGGGTTGATGCTGAAGAATAAAATGACGTGATGATTCTTCTCTGCTAATTGTATTTGGTTTTTTAATTTGAGGTGGTTATGCCATTTATTCCCCATACCGAGCAAGATATTGCGAGCATGCTTGCGGCAATTGGTGTTGATGACATTGAAAATTTATTCGATGAAATTCCTAGTGCCTTAAAAATAAAGCAATTAAAACAAGTGCCACCAGGCATCAATGAAATGCAGTTGAGTCGCTTAATGAATCAACGGGCAGACACTTATCATAACCAATTATGTTTTATTGGTGCGGGAAGTTATGAACATCACATTCCGGCTGCGGTTTGGGAATTAACCACGCGTGGAGAGTTCATGACGGCTTATACACCCTATCAAGCCGAAGCTTCCCAAGGTAATTTGCAATTAATGTATGAATATCAAACCATGATGGCTAATTTAATGGGAATGGAAGTATCCAATGCTTCATTATATGAAGGTGCTTCCGCCGTGTCTGAGGCCGTATTAATGGCGTTACGCGCAAATCGTAAATCCACCAGTCACACCGTGCTTGTTCCCAAAACATTACATCCTAATTATCGCGAAGTATTAAATACCATTTTACCTTTGCAAAATATTCACATTATTGAACTGGAATTTGATCCTGCACAGGGAAGAATTGATCCTCAACAATTGCAGCAATTTAACGATCGCGATATTAGCGCAATTGTTATTCCTCAACCGAATTTTTTTGGCGTTATCGAAAATGTCGATGCTATAACCGATTGGGCAAAGCAACAAAATTGTATGAGTATTGGTGTGGTAAATCCAATTGTGATGGCATATTTAAAAGAACCTGGGCAATGGGGTGCAGAGGGAGTGGATATTGCTTGTGGTGAAGGACAACCGTTGGGAATTCCAATGGCTTCGGGTGGTCCTTATTTTGGCTTTTTATGTTGTAAAAAAGAATTTGTTCGGCAAATGCCTGGGCGTTTAGTGGGGCGTACGGTGGACAGTGATGGTAAACCTGGATTTGCACTCACTCTGCAAGCACGTGAGCAACATATTCGTCGCGCAAAAGCCACTTCAAATATTTGTACCAATCAAGGTTTAATGGTAATTGCCGCGACTATTTATATGAGTTTATTAGGGCCAACCGGGTTGCAACAAGTTGCGGAATATTCTCATTATCACACGCAATTATTGCATACTCAATTAATGACGATACCTGGCGTGAAAAAAATATTTAATGCGCCGTTTTTTCATGAAATTGCCGTGCAATTGCCAGTGGATGTTAATGCCGTATTACGCGAAATGGCGAAACACCATATCCAAGCGGGATGTTCTTTAACGGAACATTATCCACAATTAGAAAATGCCCTCTTGGTGTGTGCCACAGAAACCAAAACCGAGGCGGATATTCATCAATACGTAAATGCGTTAAAAAATAGTATTCAGCAAATCTCTCAGGGTCAACATCAACAAGCGAGTGAATTATGTTAATTTTTGAAAAATCTCAACCTAATCGTCAAGCTCATGCGCAATTACCTGGGAAGCCACCCGTGAGTAACGCTATACCGGCAGCACTGTTGCGCAAAAATAAATTAGTATTACCAGAATTATCTGAATTAGAAGTGGTGCGTCATTTTACTCAGCTATCACGTAAAAATTTTTCGATCGATACCAATTTTTATCCGCTAGGTTCATGCACGATGAAATATAATCCACGCGGTGTTCATCGTCTTGCATCACTGCCTGGTTTTTTAAATCGTCATCCACTCGCGCACGAAAATTCAAGCCAAGGTTTTTTACAGTGTTTATATGAACTACAAACGATTCTTGCCGATGTTACTGGCATGGCCGCGGTGTCGCTGGCACCGATGGCGGGTGCGCAAGGTGAATTTGCGGGAGTCGCGATGATTGCGGCTTATCATCGGGCGCGCGGTGATCATCATCGGGTGGAAATGTTAGTGCCTGATGCTGCTCATGGCACCAACCCTGCTAGTGCCGTGTGCTGTGGGTTAAAAGTTCGTGAAATTCCCACCTCGAGCACGGGCGATGTCGATGTCGATGCGTTAAAAGCCGCGGTAGGTCCCAATACCGCTGGGATTATGTTAACCAATCCTTCCACGCTAGGGGTATTTGATCGCAACATTACCGAAATTGCAAAAATTATTCACGAAGCAGGAGGTTTATTGTATTACGACGGGGCAAATTTAAATGCCATTTTAGGTAAAGTGCGTCCGGGTGATATGGGATTTGATGTCATGCACATGAATCTTCATAAAACCTTTGCAACTCCACACGGCGGAGGCGGACCTGGAGCAGGCCCCGTGGCAGTGGCTGCGCGATTAAAACCCTTTTTACCGTTACCTTTTGTAATTAACCAAGACAATAAATTAGTTTGGTCAGAAAAAAAAGATTTTCCTGAAAGCATTGGTCGTTTATCGTGTTTCATGGGAAATGCTGGAATTTTATTAAGAGCCTATGCTTATGCGCGATTACTCGGCGCCGAAGGCATGACGCGGGTCGCCGAGTTTGCGACCTTAAACGCGAATTATTTACAAAAAAAATTGCAAGAACTGGGCTATCGTTTAGCCTATCCCTTACGTCGCGCCAGTCACGAATTTATTATTACCGTGCAAAAAGAAGCAAAACAATTTGGGATCACCGCCACCGATATTGCCAAACGTTTATTGGATTACGGCATTCACGCGCCTACCATGTATTTTCCGTTGTTAGTTCCAGAATGTTTATTGATTGAACCCACGGAAACAGAAAGCAAACAAACTCTGGATCGCTTGGTGGACGTATTAAAAATCATTCGTCAAGAAATTCAAGAAAATCCACAGCTCGTTAAAACGGCACCGCATACGCTGCCGGTTAAACGCTTAGACGATGTCAAAGCCGCGCGCGATTTGGATTTAGTGTGGAAGTCACAGGCCGAATAAATGCTAAAAAAAATAATTCAACCCTTGTGGCGTGCAACTCGGTATTCTTGGCAGGGATTACAGCATGCCATCCGTGAGCGCGCCTTTTGTTGGGAATTAATTATTTTTATCGTGCTAACTCCCGTTGCAATTATGGTGAGCCAACATCCTTGGCAATTTGCTCTTTTAATGATGAGTCTTTTATTAATACTAATTGTCGAATTAATCAATTCGGCGATCGAAACTGTGATTAATCGCATCAGCCTCGATCATCATCCTCTGTCGGCGAAAGCCAAAGATTTAGGCTCGGCAGCAGTAATGCTGACTATAGTGAATGCGATAATCTGCTGGTCGGTGATCCTTATTCAGAGTTTGTGTTAGGTTACGCTAACTAAAATTTCTAGCTATGCTACTCACAGGTAAATGAGCCGTTATGTTATTTTTTCCCTGCGCGTGGTGTTGTGGCACCAAATCCTCTTAGTAGTTCAATAGTTCCATTTAATGTTTCAGCATCGGTTGCAGTTTCAATGGTTGGAAAAATATCAGTAAGTAGTTCATTACCCATTTTTTCTTGAGCTTGATGATAAAAGCTATAAGCCTTATTTCTTAAATCATTGTGCGGATCATCGGTTTTATTTCTTGATGTGCAGTTATCTGGCTGCTTATGTTGATCATGTATTACTACAAAACTATCATCTTCTGGTGGAAGAGGAGGTAGAAATGGGGTTGAGTCATTGTTAGCAGGTGCTGATGCCAATAACATCGCCGTATTTACCGCATTATTTGGATCAGAACATGTTGTTTTTGATTGCTTCTGTAACATTTCCGTTAATTCTTGTCGCAATGTGTGGAGTTTTTGAGTTGTTGCTAATATCTCACTCTCGAGCTGAGTTTGAGTGCTCGTACTGGCCAGTATTTTTAATAACTCATTTAACCAATTGTGAACATTTCCAAACTCAGTAGGAAATTGTTTAGGCATGCTCTCGTTTCGCAATTTAACCGCACATTTAATCACGAGATATAAATCCGCATAAAAATAAAGCAAATTAAGCTATCATCCCCACCATCACCTCCCCTGTATTTATGAAACAAAAACCCCCATTCATTTTTCCACACTACTAAGCGTGTTTCTTAGAACCTGGCTATACTTAGTAGTAAACGCTTATTAATGGTTGGAGAAAACTATGAAAGGGTTATGGTACGTGGGTTTTATGTGTCTGATATTGCCCCTGCAAGGATTTGCTTGGTCGCCTGCAGCCAAAGGTAAAACGGTTGAAAATGAAAAAGTGGCAAAACCTGCCTGCGCGAAGCCGGATAAACCGATGAATTTAAATCGCGCGCAAATGGAAGGCTATCGCAAACAAATTGAAGAATATCGGCAATGTATTGTGGAATACGTCAAAAAACATAATGAATTATCCCAAAAATATAATAAGCTCGCTGAAGCCAACCGCGATGCTGCTAATGCCGCGTTAACAGAGTGGAATGAATTTGTGGCGGAGGAATTAGAAAATAAAAAATAAGGCATATTGATTATAGAAGTTTCGCACTTGTGTGAAACTTCTGAATTAATAAAAAATTTCTGCTAACATACAGCGCGCACTGCCGCCGCCAACGCTTTCGATGGTGGGAATAGTCACCGGAATTAATTCACCGAATTGGGCTAATTGTTGTAATTGTGCTGGTTGAAAATGTTGGTACGCTGTTTGTGATAAAATAATTTTAAATTGACCTGCAAGGTTATGAACCTGCAAAATATTGCCACACATATGTTTTAATTGTTGGTAAGAAATATCAATTATTATTTTTTGTGTTTTTGCTAACGCGTTTAATACCTCAGCTTTGTGATTGCTAATCACTTCACTGCATATCACCGCAAATTGTTCGCCGATACTTACTATTACATTAGTATGATATATAGGATTTTTGAGTGTATTAGTTTGAAAAATAATGGGTTGATAATTTAATTTTTCGCAAACACGGTGTACTAATGCTTGATGAGTTCGCGGTGAGAGTGCGGCGAATGCGAGTTGATATTGATGATCAAAGACTAAGCTTCCTGTGCCTTCTAAAATCTGCGAATAATCACCCCGCCAATCAATAGTTTCTGCAATAATGATTTGATGTTGGGCTAAACTATTTTTTAATTCGTGTTCTTGAATTTCTAAGCGTCGATTTTCAGTTAATAAAGGATACAGCATCAATTGACTGGTATGATGTTCATTTTTATGAACAGTAAACCAATTATTGGGAAATACCGCATCGGGTGTCAAGGTGTTATGCCGATTAGGCAGAGTAACCACGCGAATATTTTCTTGGCGTAAACGAGTTACCATGGTATTAAATTCTATTATTGCAGTATCGGTAAGCGTGTTGCTAATATTTTTTTGTTGGAAATCATTGGTCAACGCTGTTTGCTCATTATAAGCAAACGACGTGGGTTCAATCATTAAAACAGTATCGGTAGTTTGGGTGTTCATAAAAATAAAAACGGGTTACACTAAAAAGCATAACCCGTAGCAGATAATTAAATTAAGCCCAATTCACGCACGGCAGCGTGTTCTTGGCGTAATTCGTTTAATGTTGCTGCAAACTTTTCTTGACCAAAGGCATTGTGTTGAAGATTTTCGATAACGTGTAATTTGCCATGTTTAGTTTGGCAAGGGAATGAAAAAATTAATCCAGCGTCAACGCCATATTGTCCTTCAGAACACACACACATCGAATAAGAATTATCTGAAGCGGTATCGTGAACTAAATTAAACACACTATCGACAACACCATTCGCGGCGGAAGCGGCAGAAGAAGCGCCGCGCGCTTTAATGACGGCAGCTCCGCGTTGTTGCACCATCGGAATAAATTCATTTTTTAACCATGCTTCATCATTAATTACTTCTACCGCCGATTTATTGTGAATAGTAGCGTGATAAAAATCGGGATATTGTGTCGCCGAATGATTCCCCCAAATGATCATATTTTTAACGTCTGCCACGTCGCAATTGGCGCGGATGGCTAATTGCGCTTTGGCACGATTTTCATCGAGCATGGTCATGGCATAAAAGCGATCCTTTGGCACATCGGGCGCATTATTCATGGCAATTAAACAATTGGTGTTACAGGGATTACCCACCACTACAACTCTGACATCGCTTGCGGCATGATCATTAATGGCTTTACCTTGGGGGCCAAAAATTCCGCCATTGACCTGTAATAAATCGGAACGTTCCATCCCCGCTTTGCGTGGTACCGCGCCAACTAATAAAGCAAAATTAATATCTTTTGCAGCGACAGTTAATTGCGAAGTACAAACAATATTTTTTAATAAGGGAAACGCACAGTCTTCTAATTCCATGGCAACACCTTGCAAAGCTGGCAATGCCGCGTCCAATTCGAGTAACTGCAATTCAACTTCGGTTTGGGGGCCAAACATGGCACCGGAAGCGATGCGAAATAATAATGCATAGCCGATTTGTCCGGCCGCACCGGTTACCATGACTTTTACTTTTTTAGCCATTTTCAAGACTCCTTGGTTAATGAGTTGTGTAATAAACGATCCACCCATAATAATGCCGCCACACTACGTGCTTCAGTAAATTCTGGGTGAGTTAATAAAGAATCAATTTCTAAAAATTTCCATTCCACCACGTCAATTGGTTCGGGTTCATCGCCGATTAATTGTTGTGGATAAAGATCGCGTGCTAAAATAATATTGGTGGTGGAACCAATATAACCTGGCGCTAATGAAAAGCAAGTAAGTTGTTCTAAATGCCGCGCACCGAAGCCAACTTCTTCTTGTAACTCACGATTGGCGGCGTCTAGGAGTGTTTCTTGTGGTTCCACTAAACCTTTAGGAAAACCCAGTTCATAACGATCGGTGCCTGCGGCATATTCACGAATTAATAAAAACGTCTGTGAATTTAACACCGGAACAATTAAAACAGCTTGATGCATCCCACTTTTTAAACGTTCAAATTGACGTTGCTCACCGTTGCTAAATTGCAAATCCAGTTGTTCAACGCGAAATAATCGCGATTGAGCTATGATAGAATGTTTGAGAATTTTAGGTTTTTCCGGCATAGTAGACTTACAATGAAATTAAGATCAGTGCAGTTTACCGCGTTTAAATTCCTAAGCCAAATAAAAGGTGCATGAATGGCTTTTCAACATATGATTCCACTTGGATTATATATTCATATTCCCTGGTGTGTGCAAAAGTGTCCGTATTGCGATTTTAACTCCCATCAAATTCGCGGAGAACTTCAAGAACATCAGTATTTGCAAGCGCTCCTTGACGATTTAGAGGAATCATTACCACTTATTTGGGGGCGTTCTATTCAAAGTATTTTTATTGGAGGTGGCACGCCGAGTGTGATGTCACCTAAATTCTACGATCAATTATTGCAAGGATTACGCGCGCGGTTGCGCATGTCTTCCGCGATTGAAATTACCTTAGAAGCCAATCCTGGTACGGTCGATTATGGGCGTTTTCAGGAATATTATCAGCTGGGGATTAATCGTTTATCATTGGGTGTGCAAAGTTTTAACGAACAACATTTACAAAAACTGGGGCGCATTCATGACAGCCAACAAGCAAGACATGCCATTCGCGCAGCACAAGACGCGGGTTTTACTAATCTCAATATCGATATCATGCATGGTTTGCCGCAACAAACGTTAAGCGAAGCCATTGAAGATGTAGAAATAGCACTGTCATTTAATCTTTCACATTTTTCTTGGTATCAATTAACCATTGAGCCGAATACGGTTTTTTATCGTTATCCTCCTGTGCTACCTCATGAAGATGTGATTGCCGCGGAGCAAGAGCGCATTTGGCAAAGATTAGAAGATTCAGGATTTAGACATTATGAAATTTCGGCATTTTGTCAAAATAATCAGACCTGCCAGCATAATTTAAATTACTGGCAATTTGGTGATTATTTAGGTATTGGTGCCGGTGCTCACAGTAAAATAACCGATTTTTCTCAACAACAGGTAAAACGGTTTTGGAAAACTCGTCAACCCAAAGATTATTTAGATCCACAGAAATATTTTGTCGCGGGCGAACAAATTTTAAAACCACAAGATTTATGCAGTGAATTTATGTTAAATGTCTTGAGATTGCATGAATTAATTTCGTGGGAATTATTTAATGAACGCACTGGACTTTCACCCGATTTTATTCAAGCTCCTTTGCAACGCGCGGTTGATGAGGGGTTATTATTAACGCATCAGCAAGGTTTTATGCTCACCGCTTTGGGTAAACGATTTGTGAATAACGTGATTGAATTTTTTATATGAAAATCGCAGGATGATTCCCTATTAATTGATGCTCAGCGGTATTTTATTTATTCAATTCTTGTTCAAAACGATCAAGATAATCTAATGTTTGTAGAAATTGCGCGATTTGTGGTGACGATAACAATAAAGTGTTAGCTGTTTTGCGCAAATTATGCAAATAGTCGCTAATTTTAATGGGTTGCTGCAATTCGGATTTTTTTAGCAGAAAAAATTTCAATTGTTCAATATAATTTTGAAGAGGGAAATTTAACGTTAAAAAAATATCATGGGAATGCTTTTGGCTAGCCAATAATTGACATAAATTAACTAAACGCTGCTGGCTATTCGTTTGCTTTTTTAAATGCTGATCTTTGACTTGGCTAATTAAACTATTATTTAATAATTGCTGTTGCAATAAAGGGCTTAAATAATTCGCTATAGTGTTATAGTGACCTAATTTAAATTCATTTAAAAAATTCAGTAAATTGACAGTGTTTTTTTCGATACCTTCACTTAGCCAACGTCGAGGATGTGCAGGCCAGAGGCTGATTGAAACAATCAGTGAAGCCATTACTCCTAAAAAAATTCCCGATAAACGTTCAAGCGCAGGAGGAACGGCGGTGGCAATGACACCCTGCGGGGGAATAAGCGTAATAACGTAAGCAAAACAGGCTTGTAACGCCAGGTAGGAGTAATTGGGTTTACCATGGATGAAATAACCACCCATCAATGTGCCTATTGCAATGGCGATCAACATATGGGCGAGCGTATGAGTAAAAAACAGGATCGCGACAACGCCAATGAGCCCGCCTATAAAGCATCCCAATAACCGTTGGCGTGCTTTATCAAGACTACTGCCCAAATGTTCTTGCATACTCACAATATAGCTAGAAATAATTCCAGATAATCCGCCATACCAGCCAGAATAAAGCCAAGCATAAAAACTGATTACACAGGCTAAGCCAACCTTAATGCTGTGTTTGAGGATAAGTGTGCGAGTAGTCATAAAAGATTTATTGAGTACGCGTTTGGGAATTTTATTATTAAGCGTAAAAGCGGTAATGAGAAAATCACATAAATTTAGCCAGTGATAATGATTTAAGATCAAGGTCAGTGGGTAATGCCTCACTTCACCCGATTCTCGATAGACTTGATATTGATTAAGCACATTTTCATACAGTTTGATGAGTTTTTTGTTATTACTACCTTTTTGAATATTAAAATTTCGATAAAATGTAGCTATTTTTTTTAATAAGTAATTCATGTTTTTTTTAAAAATAAAGGTGTTGGTATTTTCTTTTTCAGTGCGAAAATGAAAATGCTCCAAATATTCCATAACAAATTTAATGCCTTCTAAACAATTTTTAGCATTGGCAAGCCAAGGGGGTTGGCTTCTGCGGCCTGCAATGATGTCATAAAGTTCATCGCATTTGCTGATAATCGTTTTTAATTCGTCGTGATCAAGCACGGGCTTGGCAGTGGGTTCTTGCAGATAATCGGCGAGTTGTTCAATTTCGCTAGCGACTAAAGAGCACGCCTTCTTCAATGAAGTAGAAAAAATGCTATAGCTATTGCGTTCACGCATGGTGAATTGGATTGCTAAAACAATTAAACACCCTAAACTCACTTCAGCACTTCGCCAAATCGCTATGAATAAACTATTGGCTGGGTTAATTGCTCCTGCAATTTGGACGATAAAGGCGGTAATACCTCCCAACATCCAAGCATATGAAAATCGCGACTGATGACTACGGTAAATGGCGAAAGTGGCAATTAAAAAAATTGAAATTAAAAATAAAAATGGATAATTATGAGTATATTTTGCGATGATTAAACCAAAAACGGCACCACAAAGTGTGCCTGTTATTCTTAACAGTGCTTTTTGTAAAATTTGTTCAGGATAGTCTTGGACTAAGAGCAATACAGTAATGAGCGACCAAAAAATATTTTGAAAATGAAAATAATTGCCGATTAAAAATGCTAGCACACACGCCAGAGCGATATGAATGCTTTTTTCAATACGGTAATTGATAATCCTTGCCAGCACGTGATTGACTCATTTATCACTAGAGTTAGAGGAAACTTCACGCCAATTTTCACGTTATGGCTAATGCCAGAGCGCTAGACATCCATAAGCTAAGATGAGATTGGCTTATTGCTTAACATTATAGACCTCACTAATTTTAATTAACAAGAGATGAGGATTGAAAAAGCAATCTAATTTTGTTTATATTGATAATTAGAGGCTGCCTAAATGTTCGGGCAGCAATATCAAGGATCGCGAGTGCAAATAAATTTATTTCCAAAATGTCAAGAGCAAACCTATGCAGACTGATTCTTACCTCGTAGAACAATCGTGGGATGATGTGCGTGAGCAGGTTAATTTCTTGAATCCGTCACTGGCGCAAGCCATTGACACGCTAAGTCTTACTAAAAACCATGTGCTCTATCAGGTGGATTATCCCTTTGGTTTTGAAATATTTCAGAAAGGTGAATTCCATTTTCCGCACGCTACTAATGGCAGCATAGGTTTAGCAGCACTTCCTTCAACAATACAACAGCAGTTGGATTATTTGGGGGCGGGAATGCCACTTGCGATGGTGCTAAATCGAACGCTTGAAGAATATTATTGTCTTAATGGACGAATTATTCCATTTTCATTGATAAAAGCGGGTGAATTATTAGGTTACAAGTTGTTTGTATCAGCGGAAAATTTATATACCCCACAAGAAAAATTAAATTGTATAAGTGCTGGCGCACGATCGATTTTTTTCTTGCCTAAAATTACAGAGCACGGTGCTCATCAACGATTACGTAAAATTTTTGATGTTAGTGCCGATAAACCGCAAAACATCTTGCAACATTGGCAAATTTTTCGTTCACTGGTGAATAATCCTTTGTCAGAGGAACCTTGGAAACTGCGTTTATTAATTTTTGGTCGTCAATGGCTAACCTTTTTAAAAGAGGGTGAAGTTAATGCCTTAAAACTATATTTACAACAGTATCATTTAGAAAAAACACTTTTTTGGCGGAATGAATATTTATTTCGATTATTATTATTACAATTAAATCGCATGCAAAATATGCGAATAAATCGCTATGTATTAGATACCATATACTATTTATTACAGGTTAGTCTTGGGGTTCTTCCCGGTTTTGATGTGGCGCTTAATGAAGATTCTGCACCGATCCATACTATACAAAAAGCTTATTTAGAAATATATGGCTTAAATTACGCCCCGATTATGATGCAGCCAGCCTATTTTAATTATCAACATACGCAAACGCCGATCTATGTCTCTTTGCAACATAATGCGGCGCTTGAATTAAATTTGCGAACAACTCATAAAAAAACTTATTTTACTGAATTATGTGAAGTGGCTGCTTTGTTTGATAAATATATTCACCTGTTTACTGATCGTAAATTAGAATTACATTTACCGATTATTGACGAATTAATTAAAAATGTTCGATTTAAATATTTTCATAGTCATACCGATGATTATTCGCAAATTCGCTCCACCGAAACCTTGCCAGCTACCGATCCGCGGTTCTTATCGCAGTACAGTGACCTGCCTTTTCCCTACAAGAGTCATTTTTTAAACGGCTGTATCCAATTGCTGCGACGCTAAACTACAAAATGGTCAAAATTTTACACCCCTAACAAAGGGTGCATTTTTACGTACTAAAAGCAGCAGTTTCCTCGTTGTTGGATTCGCGCTTTAATAGACATATTAGATTTTAGGATTGAACTAAACATTTGTAGCTTGCTTTAGAGGGAAATATGAAAACTGAAGAATTATTTAAATTGCGCACCATGTTAACTGAATGCAGTCGCGCCTATGAAGAACATATTCAACGTATTACTGAATTACAGAACGATATATCAAAAGAAGAAGAAAAATTAATAAGTTGCCGTAAACAAATGCGGTGGATAGAACATAAGCTGAGTGAAGTGAAACACCTTAAATTAGCAGTGAACGAATAACGTTACTAACGATTTTGTCTGTGAGAGTGCTATCAAAAAAAAGGCGGCAACATCCGGATGATGTGAGCCGCCATATCATTAAGTAAAGTTAACAACAGAACGATATTCGATTAGAGCTAAATATAAATACGGTCTAAATACCAGTATAACAGAATTCGGTTTCATATTGCATCACACAATGCAGATTTTTGTAAATAAAAGAGCTTCCATGCTCAAAAGGTTCATCCCGTTTAATTTGTGTTTGCTGAGTGAGAGCGAACAACAGTTCATCCTGATGGATTTTCCGTAATCGGTTGGTTCCGTGAGGCCTTCCTAGGCTAGAGTATTCCATTCTCGATTAGTCCATCCGTAGTGAGGTATCTTCCTGATTTCCTATAACCACCTTGTTATAGTTTGTATTCTACACGAAAAATCGATGCAGACAAGATAGGTCGAGAAATAAATTACCCATTGTTGGGTCGACAAACATACCCGCCTCGCATCATTTCAAGAAAAATCAATAAGTTAGTAAAAATTAGGCAAAATGCTTAATATTTATACTACCCAAGATTTGGGGTAGTCAAAAATCGTGGTTTGAGATATCTCTTACAAAGAGAAAAGACTTTGGCTCGATTTTGCTGTACGAGCAGCTGGAGAATGAAAACGCACACGATACCATTCTTGATGCTCAATGAGGATCCCGCGCCGAATCCAGTCGTGAAGCGTTTGCTCAACTTGCGGTTGAGCAAAGTCTGCTAAGGATGAAGGGTGTGCGGAAGCAGATTTTTTAAGGCGCTCTTGCCAAATTAAATTTAAAAATGTGGTTAAATCGAGTTTGGGAATATCTCCATTCACCGTAATATCGGCAGTTTTCCATAAATAATTCGCAGCAAATAAAGCCATAAGATTATTATCATCGTTAAAAGGCAGCAGTTTTTCCAATATAATTTTCGCCTGTAGTTGCGTATTTTGATTATATTGATTAAGCACATGAATATGTGCGGTGATTTGCCCAGCATTACCGAATAATTTAACCAGTGCCATATCCCAAGCAATGGGTTGATTTTGCAAATTAGCCCAAGCACTGGGTGATAGTGAAGTCATATCAAGAGTCAACCGTAAATTTTTATAAGGTAAGTGCTCACTGAATAAAATAGTCTTTATTTTTAGTAACGCCTGGATGTTAATTTTTGCATCTTGATGGAGTGAAAAATTAATGTGATTTAATTCACGTGAGTCGTGGTCTTTAACCCATTTAAGTTGTTGTAGAATTAAATTCACGTCGTGAATAATCCAAAGTTTATGATTATTTCTCTGTAAATTAAATTGTAACTCCCCTCGCTGTAATTGCAGATGATAATTTTTAGTATATTGAGATAAACCATCCGTCAATAAATGAAAATAAATATGCTGATTATTTTGAATAAAGTGTAGGCTTGAAGGTTGAGCTTGTAGTGTTGTCTGATTATTGACTAGCGAAAATTTACCTATTGTTAAATGACCAAAGATTTTTTTAAATCCAATCGTCACTTCGCCAGAAAACAAGGGTAATAAAGAGAGTTGGGTGATTTTATTAGTTGCGGTATGCCAAGAAATTATCGTCTGACCAAAATGTGGCTGACGAATATTCGATAATAAGGGGCCGTTGACGATTTTTACTAGCAAAGGTAGCGTTAAAGGCATGGTGGTAGGATTACTTTTTATTAACTCAGGATTGAGGATCGTAAATTCTAGGCGAGCAGAAGAATACCAATAAGATTGATGATATTCTAAAACCTTTAAAGAAAATTGCTGAGGGACATTGAGCTGATTGATTTGTTTAATGAAATAATATTTAATTACCCAGCCGAAAATAATCGGTAGGCTTAAGCTCATCAATAACACCACTAAAATGACGCTAATAATTTTCCGTTTCATGTTAATCGTGAGTGAGTCCTAAGTTATCTTTTTGAAAAATGCGATCGGCGCGATAACTCGAGCGCACTAATGGCCCGGATGCCACTTCAAAAAAACCTTTTTTTAACCCAATTTCACGATAAAATTGAAATTCTTCAGGAGTCACATAGCGCTCAACTGGCAAATGATTATAGGTGGGACGTAAATATTGCCCTAGGGTTAAGACATCGACATTGGCGTGGCGTAAATCATCCATGGTTTGTAAAATTTCTGCTTGAGTTTCTCCCAAACCCAACATTAAACTGGTTTTCGTAATCACATCGCTTTTGGCTTGCTTTGCATAACGCAGTAATTCAATCGTTTGCCAATAACTTGCGCGCGGATCACGAACAGGATGAGTTAAACGCTCCACGGTTTCCACATTTTGAGCAAAGACATCCATGCCGCTGGCTAATAAAATATCGATAGCAGAAGTATTGCCGGAAAAATCGGGAGTTAACGCTTCTACTTTCGTCTCTGGGCAGCGCATTTTTATGGCGCGGATGGTTTTTGCATAATGCGCGGCTCCCCCATCGGCTAAATCATCGCGATCAACGGAGGTTAATACCACATAGACCAAATTCATTGCTGCCACGGTTTGAGCTGTTTTTTCAGGTTCGTGTTCATCCAACCAGCCCCGCGGATTTCCGGTATCAACGGAACAAAAGCGACAAGCACGCGTGCAAACACTACCCATTAACATAATCGTCGCTGTGCCATGTGACCAACATTCGCTAATATTCGGACAATGGGCTTCTTCGCAAACCGTACTGAGCTTTAAATCGTGCACCATGGTTTTTAATTGTTCGTATTTGGGAGAATGTTGTAAGCGAATTTTTAACCAACTGGGTTTACGTTCAACTACAGATGTTTCTGGGGCAAATTTATGGCTGATCCCATTTTTTACCGCAGAAAACCCCTGCGGGGTTTGATATTTATGCCCACTTTCAACCACAATGGGAATGGATTTTAATTTATTGACCACAGCTTGCTACTCAATTGGATTTTTGTCGTGCTGCGATCATCGCAAAGTTCAGTTTGTTTTGCAATCAGTGTGCACGAGCGTCGCTGAACAGCTGCTGCATCAGTAGGTCTGCGAAAATGGATGTTTGAGCCATGAGGGTTTGATTTATCTTCAGAATTATCAAAAAACGCCATGTCTTAATCGAAAATTAGCGCATGTGATTTATATTGATTTCATTTTTTCTTAATGACGACTTCTTTGCGATTATTCATTAACTCCGTCAAAATACTTTCATTGGCAAGTGTCGAGGTATCGCCTAAATCGCCTAAATCATTATTAGCAATTTTGCGCAAAATACGACGTAATATTTTTCCTGAACGGGTTTTGGGGAGTGCGGATACCCATTGCACGACATCTAATTGCACAATGGGGCCAATTTGCTGACGTAATAATTGATTTAATTCGGTGATGGCATGATTATCGGGAGTATCGTGCGTCATGGGTTGAATAAATGCGTAAATGCCTTGGCCTTTAATTTCATGATTAACACCCACCACCGCAGCTTCCGCCACTACTTCATGGGCAACCAAGACCGATTCTACTTCAGCAGTACCTAAACGATGACCCGAAACATTAATCACATCATCAGAACGTCCCATGATCCAATAATAACCTTCATTATCACGCTTCGCGCGATCGCCGGTCGCATAGCATCCGGCGAAACGTTTTAAATAGGTATCGACGAAGCGGCGGTGATCGCCATAAATAGTGCGTGCCATACCCGGCCAGGCGCGACGAATGACCAGATTTCCCACGCCTTCGCCTTTAATTAATCCACCCGCATCACTTAAAATATCGACTTCAATTCCAAAAAATGGACGAGAAGCGCAACCCGGTTTTAATACCCCACATCCTGGTAATGGGCTAATCATCAAGCCGCCGGTTTCTGTTTGCCACCAGGTGTCGATAATCGGACAAAATTTTTCTCCGACCACATTATAAAACCATTCCCAGGTCGAGGGATTAATAGGTTCTCCAACCGACCCTAAAATTTTTAAACTTCGGCGATTGGTGCGGGTGACATAACGATCGCCTTCTTTCCGTAATGATCGCACTAAAGTAGGTGACGTATAAAAAATATTAATGTGATGCCTATCAATCATTTCCCACGTGCGTGCGGGATCGGGATAAGTGGGCGTGCCTTCATACATAAAAACAGTAGCAGCATTGGCAAAGGGGCCATAGGTTATATAAGAATGACCTGTGATCCAACCAACATCCGCAGAACACCAATAAACATCACCCGGGTGATAATTAAACGCGTATTTAAAGGTACACGCCACATAGGTCATGTATCCCCCTGTCGTATGAACCACACCTTTGGGTCGCCCTGTCGAACCGGAAGTGTAAAGAATAAATAACGGATCTTCAGCTTCCATTTCTACACACGGGCAATCTAAATGAACGTGGGTGCGCAATTCATTGTAATTAACATCGCGATCAAGTCGCCATAAAATCGTTTGCTGGGTGTGACTGATCACAATCACGCGTTCTACATCAGGACATGCTTGTAATGCGACATCGACATTTTGTTTTAACGGTAAAATATTACCATTGCGATGTGCGCCATCGGCAGTAATAATGATTTTTGCCTCAGCATCTAAAATGCGATCGCGTAAGGCATATGAAGAAAAACCACTGAAAATAACGGTGTGAACAGCACCAATACGTGCGCAAGCTAACATGGCAAATAATGCTTCGGGGATCATCGGTAAATAAATACAAACTCTATCGCCTTTTTTAACGCGATAACGTTTTAAGACATTGGCAAAACGACAGACTTCTTGATAAAGCTGTTCATAGGTATAAATTTTAACACGACTGGGATCTTCGCCTTCCCAAATTAACGCAATATCTTTGCTGTGATCGGGTAAATGCCGATCAACACAGTTATAGCAGGCATTTAATTTTCCCCCTTCATACCACGCAAATTCGCCTTTACGAAAATCACCGTCGAAAATTACATCCCAATGATGATACCAACTGATATGTTGTCGTGCCATTTCATCCCAAAACGATTGCAAATTGTCTAATGAATTTTTATACATCGACTGATATTGCTGTTCATCCAAATAGCAATGGTTTGAATGAGGTTTACTGGAATAGGTAGTTGCCATTATGAATGTACTCCTTGTTCATTACTGACAATGCTTAAACCATCTTGGGAAATTTTTTCTAACACTATACTGAGTTGTTGTCCTTCTGGAAAGATTAACTCAGGATTTATATCAGCCAATGGATAAAGAACAAAATTACGCTTCATCATTTCTGGATGTGGAATGATTAAACAAGGGGAATGAATAATGTGATCACCGTATAATAAAATATCTAAATCTAAGGTGCGAGGTCCCCAGCGTACGGCATCGCTACGAGTACGTCCATGTTGTGATTCTAGGTGTTGTAAAACAGTTAATAAATCATGGGCGCTGAGTTCAGTGTCAAAACAACTGACTGCGTTAATATAATCAGGCTGGTTGACTGTCCCCAGCGGTGTGCTGCGGTAAATTTTTGAGGTTTGAATATGAATTAAGCTGGGATGGGTTTTTAATTCAATTAAAGCGTTATTAATATGTTGAAGTGGATTATCTAAATTGCTGCCTAAAGCAATATAGGTGCGGATCATAGCTTATCCTTTTTTACGTTTCGGCGGGCGAGCGCTTTGAAGCTTTGGCACTTGCAGCGTCATCTTTTTTTGTTCTTCAGTAGAAACAACTTGAAATTCGGTCCACCAATTGGCTAAGGGTTCTAAGGTTTTGTCGTGGGTGGCTAATATCATTAAAAAATCATAAGCGGCACGAAAACGACGGTGCGATAAAATACGCCACGCGCGGGAGCCTTGACAATTCGGTAAACGATATTGCAATTTCCAGATATCGATCATCATGCTGGAAATACGTCGTGGAATAGTAATGGAGCGCGTTTGAATTTTAAGAATTTTTTCGATAGCTAAATCCATGGCTTGCGACGCGCTATGTTGTTGTTGAAATTCTTTTAGTGCATTTTGCAAGGGACCCCACAAGGAAACCGCAAATAAAAATGCCGGTGTTACGGGTTTATCTTCACTAATGCGTTTATCGGTATTGGTAAAAGCAGTTTCTAATAAAACAGTATAATCTGGATTTTTTTGAATATAGTCTTCGGTTAACGGCAATAAAAAATGAAATAAATGATATTGACGCAATAAACGATAGGTATTTAATGCCGCACCACCTTGAAATAATTTTAAAGTTTCCTCAAATAAACGCGCCGGGCTAATTTCACTGAGTAAATGTTGTAAGCGATAAATGGGCTCTTCCGTTGTTGGGTGCATTTGCATATTTAATTTAGCGCAAAAGCGAATGGCTCGTAACATGCGCACCGGATCTTCGCGGTAACGTCGTTCGGGTTCGCCAATCAACCGCACAATGCCGTGTTTTAAATCTTCCATCGCTTTGGTATAGTCCACGACACTGAAATCTGCGATATTATAGTAGAGAGCATTAATCGTGAAATCGCGACGCCAAGCATCTTCTTCCATGGTTCCATAAACATTGTCGCGCAAGATCATGCCACTTTCGCTGGTGGAACGATCATCGTCGCTACTCGCTGCATTTGAACGAAATGTGGCAACTTCGATAATGTCTTGATTGAAATGAATATGTGCTAAACGAAAACGCCGACCAATCAAGCGACAATTGCGAAAAATTTTGCGGATGTCATCCGGTCTTGCATCGGTGGCGACGTCAAAATCTTTTGGGGTGCGGCCTAATAATAAATCGCGCACGCTGCCGCCGACTAAAAAAGCTGCAAACCCATGTTCTTTTAGGCGATACAATACCTTCAACGCATTTTCGCTGACATTACGGCGTGATAGGGTGTGTTGTTCGCGAGGTATAATAAATGGTGATTTCATAGCGGCTATTGTAACGTGAATGTTTTAGGACTTCCAAGTGTATTCCTTATAAACAGCCTGAACTTTTTATCCTCAATCAACTCATAGCTAACGTAATGACGTTGAACGCTTTTCATCGGCCTTATTGGTCTGGCGTCATTTTTATGAAATTTTTCTACAAATTTAATTAATTAGCAAGCTGCTGATTTTCATATATTTTAAGGCAATTTTCCGAACACACGTACGCTATATGGTTGAACTTGCTCTTTAACCTGTCTATAAACAGGTGAAGCTGACCGAGTAAATTAGGTGATGTTATGCGCATTAAACTCTCCATACTTTCAAAGTTATCCTTGTTAGTGATGGGCGCCGTGCTGTTAACGGCATTTGCGATTAATGAAGTATATGTGCATGGTAGTCGTCAAATTTTAACAGAACGTGCGCTAGCGAATCTAGAAAATGAGACGGATTATATTCGCTATCCGTTGAGTGGCGAAATTAAACAATTGAAAGCCGATGCGGAATTATTATCAAAATTATCGTCAACAACCGCTCTAGTACGGGCGAGTTTACACAATGGAGTGGATCCTATAGATGGTTTAAGCACACAACAATTAAATAACCGTTTGGCGGTGACGTTTAGTGAAATGTTAAGCACGCGTAAAGATTATCAACAAATTCGTTTTATTGGTGTTAAAAATAATGGACAAGATCTTATTGCCATCGAGCGATTTGGTAATCGAATTGAGCGTATTACCAGCAGCAAATTACAGCAAAATTTTCAAGAGCGCTATTTTCAAGATGCCTTACGATTAATTCCGGGTGAAGTTTATTTATCGGAACCCAGTCTTGCAAAACAAAATGGAAAAATTGTATTACCTCACACGTTAGTATTGCAAACTGGTATCCCCATTTATACGCCAGAAAAAGAACCGTTTGGGATTATTTTAATTACCATGAACCTAGGTTTGGTTTTGCAAGATATCCAACAGCAATTACCAGAGAGTCGGACTCTATATATTACTAATAGTAGTGGTGATTATTTATTACATCCAGATAAATCTAAATTATTTGCTACCGATTTAAAACACGATAGACGAGTGCAGCAAGATAATTCCTGGTTAATTCCGGTGATGAATCATTCTAATCAAGTACATGCAACATTTATTCCTCAAGAAATCTCTGGGGAGGTTTATGCATTTCAAAAATATTTTTATGATCCATTAAATCCTAAAAACTATTTAGGAATTATAGTCCAAGCACCCTATTCAACCATTGTTAGTAAAATTAATGAAGTAGAAACCCGAGGGATTGTATTTAGTGCTATTGTGGCATTCTTGGCGGTGATTGTGGCTATTTTACTCTTAAGAATTTTAATCCGTCCATTAAATCGTGTCGCAGATGCCGTGGTGCGTTATCGTCGCGGAGAAAAAAATATTGAACTTCCCACTGATTCCCCGGATGAAATTGGTATATTGTCGCGAGAATTTACAGCAATGATGAAACAAAAGGGCGAAGAAGATTGGGTTAAAGGAAATTTAGTAACGATTGCACGTAGTTTATTAGGATTTAAAGAGCTAAGCGGTTTTGCCAATAGTTTAATGCAAGTCTTAACCCCCATTGTCAATGCGCAAGTTGGAGTATTTTATATTAGTAGTACCTTTGCCCGAAAACAGGATAAGGGAGACGCCGAAACATTAATTTTTATTGGCGCATGTGGTTTTAAAGATGCGGATCAACACACAACACCGCGGATGTTTCGTTGGGGGGAAGGCTTAGTGGGGAGTTGTGCACGTTGCCGTGAAAAAATGCTGGTTAGTGATATTCCATCCAACTATTTACGAATTTCTTCGGGATTAGGAGAAAGTAAACCTACACAATTACTATTGATGCCGATTTTATTTGAAAATAGTTTAGTGGGCGTGATTGAATTGGCAAGTGTTAATGAATTTTCAGAAAATCATCTCGCATTTTTAGAGCAAGCCAGTTTTAATATTGGAGTGATTATTAATAGCATTAGTGCGGGCATGCGTACTCAAGAATTACTGGAAGAAACACGGCAAACAGCAGAAGAATTACAACGGAATGAAGAAGAGTTAAAAACGCAACAAGAAGAATTAGAATCCGCTAATGAAGAAATGGAAGAAAAAACGCGGGCGCTCGAAGAGCAAAACAATCGGATTAAATTACAATCTGCCGAATTAGAAGAAAGTAAAAAAATGTTGGAAGATAAAGCGCGCGAGCTTGAGCTTTCTAATCGTTATAAATCAGAATTTTTGGCGAATATGTCGCATGAGTTACGCACCCCTTTAAACAGTTTGCTGATTTTAGCACGCAGTTTAGCCAGCAATGAACAAGGCAATCTAACGGAGGAACAAGTAGAAGAAGCGCGTGTTATCCATAATGGAGGTTTGGAATTACTGTCATTAATTAATGATATTTTAGATTTATCGAAAGTAGAAGCAGGAAAACTCACTTTAGTGCCCGAAGATGTGTATTTGGCGGATATGATAAAAGATTTATCGCAGCAATTTGATCCGATTGCCAAAGAATCTGGCGTTGCATTTAAACTAGAGTTAGATCCAACTCTACCAAAAACTATATTTACCGATAGTCAACGTGTCGAACAAATTTTAAAAAATTTACTGTCTAACGCCTTTAAATTCACCGAAAAAGGTGCAGTGACCTTAAATATCCATCTACCCAAAAATGAAACTGAATTACAAAGAACCTCTTTGCTTGGCAACCATGTTATAGCATTTACGGTGAGTGATACCGGCATTGGTATAGAAAGTAATAAATTAAAAGATATTTTTGAAGCCTTCCAACAAGAAGATGGTTCTATCGATAGACATTATGGTGGCACAGGTTTAGGTTTAACCATTGCACGAAAATTTGCGCACATGTTAGGTGGTGAAATACATGTTGCAAGTCAAAAAGATCAAGGTAGTGCTTTTACTCTCTATTTGCCTACAAAATTCTCAGAAGAAAAATCCGCTGTTGAAGAGAATATACCATTTGCCGTAATTACCTCACAACCAAAAGCCATAAGTCCCGAATTAGCGCCTAAAGCGGCAGTAAAATTATTTATTAATGATGATAGAAAATCCATTCGCACCGGAGATAAAGTGATATTAATCATTGAAGATGATCGTAATTTCGCTGAGATTTTAATTAATATTTCTCGTAAGCATGGTTACAAATGTCTATCTGCAGGTGATGGTAAAAGCGGAATTTTATTGACTAGCGAATATCCTATCACCGCAATTATTTTAGATTTAAAACTGCCCGATATGAATGGTATGGAAGTATTAAATCAACTCAAACAAAATTTAAAAACGCGCCATATACCTGTTCATATTATTTCCGGCGTAGATACTGAAGATGGTCTAGCTCCTTTACGTATGGGGGCGATTGGTTATTTAACCAAACCGGTCGCGGCCGAAGAAATGAATCAAGTTTTTTCTCGTATAGAAGATATTATTCATTCTGAATTGAAAAAAATACTGGTAGTCGAGGATGACAAGAATACGCAAATGGCCATTCAAAGTTTGCTTAAACACAAAGAAGTTGAAATCAACATTGCAAGTAGTGGAAATTCTGCATTAAGCCAGATGCGTTCCGCGCGCTTTGATTGTGTTATTCTCGATCTCAAACTACCGGATATGACAGGCGCGGAATTATTAGCAGCGTTTGAAAAGGAATTTCAAGCAGAAAATCCTACACCAATTATTATTTATACTGCAAAAGAATTAACAGAAGATGAAAATCGCTATTTAAATCGTTATACGAATAGTATTATCATTAAAGGCGCTAGTTCTTCTGATCGGTTATTAGATGAGGTTACTTTATTTTTACACAGTGTTGAATCCAAGTTAAGCCAAGATCAACAAACCATTATTCGCCTGCAACATGATCCCGATCGTGTATTACAAAATCGTACCGTACTTTTAGTTGATGATGATTTACGTAATACATTTGCTCTCTCTAAATTACTCAAGAAACATGGCATGAATGTGGTGATTGCCGATAATGGCAAAATGGCATTGGAGAAACTCGTGGAGGAAAAATCGATTGAGGTAGTGATCATGGATATCATGATGCCGATAATGGATGGTTATCAAGCCATGCAAGAAATTCGACAAAATTCACAATGGAAAAATATTCCTATAATCGCGCTCACCGCTCGTGCTATGCCGGAAGAACAAGAGCGTTGTATTGTCGCTGGAGCAAATGACTATTTAATTAAACCAGTTGATACCGATCGTTTACTAACACTATTACGTGTCTGGCTCTTTAAGCAGGAGGCTGTGGCGTGATGTTAAAAAATAATATTGAGCAAATTGAAATTGATTTGATTATAAAAGGGATACATGCTCGTTGGGGATATAATTTTACTCACTATTCGCAAGCATCCTTACGTCGTCGTTTAGAATATATGCGTGAGGAAGCAGGATTTTCACGCCTCACGGAATTGCTGGATCGAGTATTACACGATGAGGATTTTTTCGATTTTTTCCTCCGCAGTATGTCGATTACCGTGACCGAAATGTTTCGCGATCCGCCATTTTATCTAGCACTGCGTGAGAAAGTTATTCCATTATTAAAAACCTTTCCTTTTATTAAAATTTGGCATGCTGGTTGTGCCACCGGCGAAGAGGTTTATTCGATGGCAATCTTATTGCATGAAGAAAATTTTCTCGATCGTGCGCGCATTTATGCCACAGATTTTAATAAAAATTCGTTAGCTATAGCTGAAAAGGGTGTGTATCCTATTGCGAAAATGACTGAATATAATAACAACTATCAAAAAACCCATAGTTCTAAGCAATTATCGAGCTACTATAGCAGTGCGTATGATTTAGCAAAAATAAAAGATTTTTTGAAAGAACGCATTACATTTTCTTATCATAACTTAGTAACCGATGGGGTTTTCGGTGAAATGAATTTAATTATCTGTCGAAACGTATTAATTTATTTTGATAAAATATTGCAAAACCGTGTATTGAATTTATTTACCGAAAGTTTGCGCTACGGTGGTTTTTTATGCCTGGGATCAAAAGAGAGTCTTAACTTTACTGATGTTAACAAAAAATATTCACCTATCGAAAGTCGGCAAAAAATCTATCGCAAAATTGAGGTGAGTCATGTTTGAAGCGATAGTCATTGGCGTGTCTGCTGGCGGTTTTGAGGCATTGAAATTTTTAACGCCTTCATTTCCAGCTAATTTTAAGTTACCCATTATCATAGTACAACATGTTAATGAACAATCAGATATGTATTTTATTGATTTTTTAAATAGTATCGCTCAGTTGCCGGTCAAAGAAGCTGAACACAATGAAAGCATTCACAGTGGGACAATTTACATTGCTCCTCCTGGATATCATTTATTAATTGAAGCGGATAAAACATTCAGTTTATCGGTGGATGAAAAAGTCAATTTTTCGCGTCCTTCGATTGATTTATTATTTGAAAGTGCCGCCTACACCTATGGCAATCAGCTCATAGGGATTATTTTAACCGGAGCCAATGCCGATGGTGCGCGGGGTTTAAGTCTAGTTAAGCATTATGGTGGTTGTGCTATCGTGCAAAATCCCCAAACAGCAGAATCTTTTTACATGCCACAAGCAGCCTTAGAAATGACTATTGTAGATTATGTGGTTTCCCTTGAGCAATTACCAGAGTTATTGCTGCAACTCAATCAGGGAGAAAAAATATGAAATCAGTAAACGAATTTGCAAAAAATAAAATCGCATTGGGTTTCAAGAGTGAAATTACACCTAATATTTTAATCGTCGATGATCGCAAAGAAAATTTGTTAGCGACAGAGAAAGTACTAAAATCGTTACCTACCACTATTTTTACGGCATCATCAGGTAATGAAGCGTTATCGCTGATGTTACGTTACCGATTTGCCGTTATTTTGCTAGACGTGCAAATGCCGGAAATGGATGGATTTGAGGTTGCGATGCTGATGCAAGAACACGAAGCCATGCGAAATATTCCCATAATTTTTGTTACTGCAATCAGTAAAGAAGAAAAATATGCAACTCAAGCAGCAGAGATTGGTGCGGTAGATTATATTTTCAAACCCATCAATTCCGAAATTTTAAAAAGCAAAGTGAAAATGTATATTGATCTCTATAAACAACGAGAAGAAATTCTACGTTTGAATACCATTTTGCAGCAATCAAATGAAGAATTAGAGCGCTTTGCCTATATTTGCTCTCATGATATGCAAGAGCCAGTTCGAATGATTAATAGCTATGCTAAAATTTTAGAGCAGCATTGTGCAGATAAGCTCGATGATGATGGCAAGAAATTTTTTCATTATATTATCGCTGGTGCTCAACATTTACATAAAATGATTCAAGATATTTTAATATTTTCACGGATTGGCCGCGAAGAAATCCAATTAGAAACCGTTGATTGTGAGCAAGTTTTGCAGGAAGTGCTCTTGGAATTTGCGCCAGTCATTGAGCAAAAGCACGCGCATATCGAATGGAGCACCCTACCCACCATCGAAATTAACTCGACTTTAATGCGAGTGTTATTACAAAATTTATTAGGCAATGCCTTAAAATTTCAGATAGATAACACGGAGCCAGCCATTAAAATTACTGCTGAACCACAAGAAAACGCCTGGCAATTCTGCGTGCAGGATAATGGCATTGGTATTGATCCACGTTTTCACGATAAAGTATTTGCAATTTTTCAACGTTTACATCGTAAAGAGCAATATCCTGGAACAGGGATTGGTTTATCCACGTGCAAAAAATTTATTGAACTCTGTGGAGGTAAGATTTGGTTCGAATCTACGCCCAATGAAGGCACAAAATTTTATTTTATTATTCATGAGGGAGGCACAAGAAATTTATGAGCGGAGCATTAAATACTAATTTACCTTTAGAAATTTTATTGGTAGAAGACAATGAAGGGGATGTCGAAATGACACGCTGGGCATTGAAGAATTCACAACCTCCCTGTCATTTACATGTGGTGAATGATGGGGCAGAGGCCTTGGATTTTTTATATAAAAATGGTGATTTTGCCAATGCCATTACCCCCGATTTAATTTTTTTAGATATGAATATGCCGCGCATGAAAGGCAAAGAACTGTTAAGTAAAATTAAAGCCGATCCGCAGTTAAAATCTATTCCTGCGATTGTCTTAACCAGCTCACAAGCACCTGCAGATATTCTGGAGTCTTATGAGCATTATGCAAGTGGTTATATAGTAAAACCTTTTGATAGCCAAGAATATCAAAATACTTTAAAACAGATGGTAAGTTTTTGGGGTGCGTTAGTGGTGTTACCGCATGGTAATCATTTAATGTAAACCCATTTAATTACCCAATATTAATCGACCTTACTGTAAATCGATTGCTTATTTTTGTCTGATTAATTATCCTTGACAAAATTTAATCCTATCTTGGAGCCGCTATGTTAATTATTTATGGTAATCCTTTATCTTCCCCGACGAGCAAAGTACGTTTTGTCGCGCACTATCTTGCAATTCCTTACGAGTTTAAAATAATTAATTTAAGCGCAGGTGAACATTTATCAGAAAAATTTTTAGCAATTAATCCGTTTGGTCGAGTTCCTGCAATTATTGATGACGGTTTTGGTTTAAGTGAAAGTAATGCGATTATTCGTTATTTGGCCGATAAAAAGCAATCTTCGTTATATCCCCGCGATTTGCAGGCGCGTGCCATCGTCGATCAATGGTTGGATTATGCCAGTCAACACATTGCAGTTCCTACCAGTAAGATTATGTTTAATACCTATTATTATAAATTTACCTCAATACCTAAAGATGAACGTTCACTCCAAGATGGTTATCAATTCCTCGCAAGAAATTTACCGATTGTTGAACAACAGTTAAAAAAGCAAACCTATTTAGCAGGTTCAACGATTACTCTGGCTGATCTGGCGATGATTGCGGCATTGGATGTGTGTGAGATGTGTGAAGTCGATTTAACGGTTTATTCGGCGTTAACCACGTGGCGAAAAAATTTAATGGCTGAATCGTTTTATCGGCAGTGTCACGAAAATTATGCGGCGGCATTTAATCAAGTATTACAATCGATAAAATAAATGAAATCATCATCGCCCGTATGTAGTGAGACAACGGGCGATGATTGAAGTTTATTTATTTATTTTCAGCGTTAATTCCGCTACTCGTTGTCCGAGGGCTTTGGCGTTATCTAAATAATGATCATCAACCGCCGTTTTCGGCGCATCTTTTCCACCCGGTAAGGAATCAATGGCATAAGCACCAAAGGCATTGTGCCAATCATTCCCGCCGACAATAATCATGTTAAATAATAACATCGAGCGAATGAGGCCTAATTGGGTGGATTCTAAACCGGCTGCCACTTTACCGCCACTCACAAATACCGCCCCAATTTTATTGGCAAAATGATGATCCTGAATGGGCCAATGATGAATAAATTCTTTCATAGGTAACGCCATATCGGCATGATGAACGGGAGTACCCAATATAATAGCTTGAGCGGCATCGAGATCGCTGGTTTTTGCTTCACTGACGGGTAAGAGTTTAACGTCGACTCCCGCCACTTGTTTCACGCCAGAAGCCACGGCCTGTGCCATTTGCCCCACTTTGCCCTGCTCACCAGAGGCACTGTAATAAACAATTAACACGGTAGGATTAGCAAAGGCATAAGTGGCTAAAAACAGTAAGGTGGTAATAAACAAAGGTAAGGTTTTCCGTAACATAGTTATCTCCTGGTGATTTACCGTTCAATGCAGGGCAGATTGAGCATTCGCGACGACCCGCATCGCGAATTATCAACACGCCCCAATGACTATTCATTCTACGCTGAATAATAAAGGAATTTATACCACAGTATTTAACCGAGACAAAGTTGAGTTTTGAAATTCAGTCGTCACTATCGATTTAACGGCTCACAGTTTTGTGGTCAACGCCTGGCAAGCATCAGGAGAATGAGTTTGCAAGCGTTGACTACTATTTCTTAGCATTAACGGCATTTAAAATGATTTGGGGGATCGGTATCTATGCTTTATCCTTATTTTTCGAACATACTTTCTTTTTCAGTGACAGCAAGTGGGTCGCTTCAAATCGATCGGTTTGAGCAACCTGTCGATAGTGCATTGTAGTACCAATATCACTATGCCCCGCATTTTCTTGCGCAACGTTTAGCCATT
>JAHCLG010000021.1 GCA_026125385.1 Legionellales bacterium | reverse complement strand
GGATTGTAGCGCAGCGAAATTCCAGGCTACGCTACTACGCATAAATCTAACCTGAGTTGAACAACGTGCAATTCAGGATCGGTGTTTTTAACAAGCTTGGGATCCTGGATCTTCGCTGCGCTACGTTCCAGGCTACGGCTGCGCTGCGTTCCAGGCTACATTACTATTTTTCCTTATTTTTTTTCGGGGCGATTAAATCGGTAATCGTGCCTTCAAACATTTCAGTGGCCAGCATCACGGTTTCTGATAACGTAGGATGCGGATGAGAGGTTAAGGCGATATCTTCGGCATCGCAGCCCATTTCAATGGCCAGGGCAACTTCGGCGATTAATTCTCCGGCATTGGGTCCCACAATTCCTGCACCAATCACACGATGATTTTCATCAAAAATTAATTTGGTCATGCCTTCGCTGCGGCCAATGCCCAGTGAGCGCCCACTTGCGGCCCAAGGAAATACGCCTTTATCGTAAGTGATGCCTTGTTCTTTTGCTTCACGTTCAGTCACACCCACCCAGGCAATTTCTGGATCGGTATAGGCAACCGATGGGATCACTTTGACATCGTTAAAATGTTTTTTACCTGCAATCACTTCTGCGGCTAAACGTCCTTCAGGAACCGCTTTGTGTGCAAGCATAGGATTGCCACAAATATCTCCAATGGCAAAAATATGCGGGATATTGGTGCGTTGTTGTTTATCAACGGCAATAAATCCGCGCTCATCGACGTTCACTCCGGCTTTAGCGGCAGCGATTAAATCGCCGTTAGGACGACGGCCCACTGCGGATAAAATGCGATCGTAACGTTGAGGTTTTTCTGGTGCTTGTTTGCCTTCAAAGGTGACCCATAGTCCATCTTTTTTCGCTTCCACTTTGGTAACTTTGGTTTCTAACATAATTTTTTGATAACGATTTTCCAGCCATTTATGCAAAGGTTTGACGACATCGGCATCGGCTGCGGCAATTAATTGCGGAAGCATTTCAACGATACTAATTTTGGAACCTAATGCGTGATAAACACACGACATTTCTAAACCAATAATTCCACCCCCTAAAATTAACATGTCACCTTGTGTATCCGCTAATTCTAAAGCACCAGTGGAATCGATAATGCGGGGATCGTCTGGTAAAAAGGGTAATTTCACTACACGAGAACCCGCGGCAATAATCATATTGTCAAATTGCACTAGGGTTTTTTCGCCATTTTTATTGGTGACTTCTATTTCATGCGCTGAAATAAATTGCCCCACGCCTTGCACCACCGTCACTTTGCGTTGCTTGGCCATCATAGTTAAGCCACCGGTTAATTTTTTAATAACACCGGCTTTAAATGCACGTAATTTTTCAAGATTAATTTTGGGTTGGCCAAACTCAATGCCGTGCGCCGACATTTCCGCGGCTTCATCTAATACTTTTGCAGCATGTAATAAGGCTTTGGATGGAATACAACCCACATTTAAACACACACCACCCAATTCATTATAACGTTCGATTAAGACAACTTGTTTGCCTAAATCAGCCGCGCGAAAAGCAGCGCTGTATCCGCCTGGACCACTGCCTAATACGGCAACTTCAGCTTTAATTATGTTACTCATGGTTTCCCCTTATAATAGTAATTCGCGAATATCGTTTAAATATTCGTTTAATAGTTTGGTAAATCGCGCTGCTTCTGCGCCATCGATGACACGATGATCGTAAGATAACGCATAAGGCATGATTAAACGTGGAAGAAATTCTCCGTCAGTAAAGACCGGTTGAATTTTGGAGCGTGAAATTCCTAAAATCGCCACTTCCGGTGAATTCACAATCGGAGTGAAGCCGGTGCCGCTAATCCCACCTAAACTGGAAATGGTAAAGCTACCACCTTGCATGTCTTTCGGCATTAATTTTTTATCGCGCGCTTTTTGGCTGATTTCCGCTAATTCAATCGCTAATTGAAAAATAGTTTTTTGATCGACATTGCGTACCACAGGTACTACTAAACCATTGGGTGTATCCACCGCAATGCCTAAATGAAAATAATTTTTTATAATTAAATTTTCAGCACTGGCATCGAGTGAGCTATTAAACGTTGGAAAGGCTTGTAAACATTTTACCACAGCAGTCATGATAAAAATTAAGGGTGTTAATTTCGCACCCTGCATGCGTTTATCGTCTTTATGGGCTTGGCGAAACTGTTCAAGTTCGGTGATGTCGACTTCATCGAATTGGGTGACGTGTGGAATGCTTATCCAACTCCTGTGAACATTTTCACCCGTTAATCGTTTTATTTTATTTAACGGTAAAGTATTTATCTCACCAAATTGCGAAAAATCAATGGCGGGTGCCGGTTTAAATCCGAATCCTGTACCCGTTTGATTCCGCTGTTGCAACGCGTTTTTCACAAAGGTTTGCACATCTTCTTTGAGAATGCGATGTTTACGGCCACTGCCGGTTACTAAGTTTAAATCGACACCAAATTCACGCGCAATTCTTCTAACGCTTGGGCTTGCATAAACCTTGGCATTGGTTTTAATAATTTCACTGTGATCAATAACGGCTGCAAGTTTAGAAACCGTAGTATTATTCGCTGATGTTTGGATAATTTCAGGTGGGTTCGATGATGTAGCAGTCTCGGTGGTCATCGTTAAAATTGCATCACCTTGCGAAACTTTATCGCCGACTTTAATTAATAAGTGAGTAATTTTACCGCTACACGGTGCGGGAATATCCATTGACGCTTTTTCAGATTCTAAGGTAATTAATGGATCGTCAAGAGCAACTTCATCGCCGACGTTCACTAATATTTCAATCACTTCAACGTTTTTAGCATCACCAATATCGGGCACATTCACGGTTTGCTGTGTTGTATTTCCCTTGGTTTTTGCAGTATTTGCGGGTGCATCAACTTTTTTTTCAGCGGTAGGTGTTGAAGGAACTTCGGCATTTTCATCACTCACGTCTAACGTTAATATCAATTTTCCTTGTGACACTTTATCGCCAACGTTGACATGAATATCATGAACATTGCCTGCTTGAGGTGACGGAATTTCCATGGTCGCTTTATCGCTTTCCAATGTAATTAATGGCTCTTCTTTTTTAATCGCCTGTCCTTTACTGACGAGAATTTCGATCACATCGACATTTTCTGCGCCACCAATATCAGGGATGAAAATTTCTTTTAATGTAGACAATGATTTTCTCCTCTGAAATTAATGATCAACGGGATTGGGTTTTTCAGGATCGATGCCAAATTTTTTCATGGCATCCGTGACCATCGATGCCGGAATGGCGAGTTGATCGCTGAGCGCTTTCAGCGCTGCAACAACAATAAATTTGCAATCCACTTCAAAATGATGGCGTAAGGCTTCGCGCGTATCGGAACGTCCAAAACCATCGGTGCCTAAACAATAAAATGGTGCGGGTACAAATTCACGAATTTGATCGGCATAGAGTTTCATATAGTCGGTGGCAGCAATCACGGGACCTGTTTGTTGTTTTAAACAGTCGGTGACGTAAGGAATTTTAGGTTTGGCCTCAGGATGCAATAAATTATAACGTTGTATTGCTAAGCCTTCACGACGTAATTCATTAAAACTCGTCACACTCCAAACATCGGCGGTTACATTGTAGTCGGAAGCTAAGACTTCTTGTGCTTTTAATACTTCTAACAAAATTGTACCACAACCTAATAATTGCACATGATGTTGATTTTTTTGTGCGGCTGGTTTTAATAAATACAGGCCTTTTAAAATGGCTTCTTCGACATTTTCAGGCATTGCGGGATGAGTATAATTTTCATTCATCAAGGTAATATAATAAAAAATATTTTCTTGCTCTTGATACATGCGGCGCAAACCATCTTGAATGATCACGGCTAATTCATAGGCGTAAGTCGGATCGTAGGCCACACAATTGGGAATGGTTGAGGCTAAAATATGACTATGCCCATCTTGATGTTGCAAACCTTCTCCCGCGAGTGTGGTACGACCTGCGGTAGCGCCCAATAAAAATCCTCGTGCACTGGAATCGCCGGCGGCCCATGCTAAATCGCCAATACGTTGAAAACCAAACATGGAATAATAAATATAAAAAGGAATCATCGGATAATCGCTGACGCTATATGAAGTGGCAGCAGCAATCCACGAAGAAAATGCACCCGCTTCGTTAATTCCTTCTTCTAAAATTTGACCTTTTTTATCTTCACGATAATACATAACCTGATCGCGATCGACTGGGGTATATAATTGTCCCACTTGCGAATAAATCCCTAATTGGCGAAACATGCCTTCCATCCCAAAAGTGCGACATTCATCGGGAACAATCGGCACCACGCGCTCACCCAATTCTTTATCTTTAATGATGGTATTTAAAATTCTCACAAATGCCATGGTGGTGGAAATTTCTCGATCGCCACTGCTTTCGTAATAGCTGTTAAATGCACTGCGATCGGGTACGTTAAGGCTTTGACTGGAACGATGACGACGCGCGGGTAAAAATCCTCCCAGCGCTTGTCGTTTGTTTTTTAAGAATTGAATTTCTTCACTCGTATCGGCCGGGCGATAAAAAGGAATTTTTTCAATCTCGTCGTCGCTAATGGGAATGTCAAAGCGATCGCGAAATTGTTTTAACTGTTCGATATTCATTTTTTTCTGTTGATGAGTGATGTTTAATCCTTCACCGGCTGAACCCATGCCGTAACCTTTTACGGTTTTCGCTAAAATTACAGTGGGTTTATTTTTAGTGTTCACCGCTTGGTGATAGGCCGCATAGACTTTTTGTGGATCATGACCACCGCGATTTAAACGCCAAATTTCCTCATCCGATAAATGCGCGACCATTGCTTTTAATTCAGGATATTTTCCAAAAAAATGTTCGCGAACATACGCGCCATCGTGCGCTTTATAATTTTGATAATCGCCATCAACGGCTTCTTCCATGCGTTTTAACAGCAAACCGTTTTTATCGCGCGCAAATAACTCATCCCAGCGACTGCCCCAAATGACTTTTAAAACTTGCCATCCAGCCCCGCTAAATACGCCTTCTAATTCTTGAATAATGCTACTATTACCGCGCACAGGACCATCGAGGCGTTGCAAATTGCAATTAATCACGAAAATTAAATTATCTAAATTTTCCCGTGAAGCCAGCGCAATTGCCCCCAACGATTCCGGTTCATCCATCTCGCCATCGCCGCAAAATACCCAGACTTTACGCTGGGAGGTATCGACTAAACCGCGATGATGTAAATATTTTAAAAATCGCGCTTGATAAATCGCTTGCAGGGGCCCAAGTCCCATGGAAACGGTAGGAAATTGCCAAAAATCTCGCATCAGCCACGGGTGAGGATAAGAAGATAAACCGTCTTTTTCGACTTCTTGGCGAAAATTATCGAGTTGGGCAGCACTTAATCGGCCTTCCAAAAAGGCTCGCGCATAGATTCCAGGGGCACTATGGCCTTGAATATAAATTAAATCACCGCCGTGATCCGTATTGGCCGCGTGAAAAAAATAATTAAAACCAATGTCATATAACGTGGCAGCTGAGGCATAACTAGCAATGTGACCGCCAACACCGGGTGCTTTTTTACCGGCACGCAAAACCATGGCCAGGGCATTCCAACGGATTAAATTACTCACACGCTTGGCGACACTGCCCTCGTTGGGAAGCGGTTGCTCTTGGTTTGGAGAGATAGTATTGAGATAACGCGTGGTCGCTTTAAAAGGAATTTCAGCACCAGCGGCACGCGCGTGCTGTAACAGTTGATTCAGCAAAAAATGGGTACGTTCCACACCTTCGGCGCGTAATACGTCGTCTAAAGCTGCTAACCATTCTGCAGTTTCCTGGGGATCGATATCGTTGACGTTTGCCACGGACAAGTTACCTCTAGCACACTGTGTTTTAATTGATGAGGATTATACTCATTCCGCCGCAAAATGCGAAATTGCATTTGTAGGCGCCATTAAAGCTAGCAGTGCATCTTTTATGCGGGCTATGCTATACTATCTCTAATCAAGGTAATAGAAACGAGTCCTATTAAAATGAAAAAAATTGTCATTCTGAGTGTATTGTTCGTGGGTTTATTTTTTTCATCCGCATTTGCCAGCCAACTGGTATGTGATAGCGCAGGTAATTGCCAATGCCCTCAAACGTACAATGCCTCCTCCAATCCCCTTATCGGCACTTCAATTTTTGTTAACGAAGATGTTACCCAGCAGTTACCCTCGGTCTTAACATGTATCTACAAAGATGATACCTCTTTTTCAGTCGACGCATCTGTACCATTACCCTGGATAGCAAACTCACCAAACTATTATTCCGAAAAAATAGGAGCCACGTCAGTATGTCATGGCGGTGAGGATACAAAGGATGCTGCCACCATTGCAGAACGTTGCAGCGCTCATGTATTTCATTTACAACACTCACCATAAATTTTATTATTCGACAAATAAAAAATTCATTTAAAAGGGTGATGCTTATCGTTAAGTTTTCTCATTAGCCAATTTAAAATTTTTATGACTCTTTATCGTTTTATGCTTAAGTCGCAGCGCGTAAGAGTATTGACAAATATGCGCCATTCAATTAGGATGCGAAAATTCGATATTCTACTAAAATAATAAGAAGGTAAAAGAAATGTTTACAAATAGTAGTTCAACTACCTCAAGCACCAATACTCAAAAATCAAGCGTAACTATAACCTCTATTTCAAGCATACATGCTCAAGATTCAAGTGAAACCGTAAACCCCACTTCTCACAAAAAGCAAAAGTTAATTGAAAAACTAAAGAAAGAACCTAGTATAACTATTCAGGTTCCCCCAACTTCAGCATCATCATTATCATTTACGAATATCATTACTAAAGATCCTATTTCAGAATTAAATACCTTGAATCCAGAGCAGATTGATATCTTCGATACCCATTATCAAGAGATAATGTCTTATTATAAAATACCTCATGCTAACCTTTCGAAAATTATTGATCTCTTCTATATTGAACAACAAAAACTAATAAAAAAACTTTTAGGTATAGGTAGTAATGATCATCCAACACCCAATACTTTATCTAGTTCTGTTAATACACCAGATGATAACAAGATCGCCAAATTAGCGAAAATCCTAACAGCGGGTCAGGTCGAAGAAATAGCAAAATTATTAGCGAGATGTGATTTATATAAAAATAAAGCTTACTTAACCCAAACTGAACAAGAAGCGGTAAATAAAAGCTTCGCAGAATATATCAAAAACTATCTTTTTATGCTTGATGAAGAAGATATTAAATTTCTTCGAGATATTAAACCTATATTACCGTTTCTTGTTAGCAATAATCAATATGGTTCATTAGATGCGTTATTGAAATTAGATCCTCATTCGAAAAGATTACTAGCCGATCCCAAAGCTCTTAATGGCATTAACCAAATTGATTTACACAGTAAGGTAACTCTAAAAATTTCTGATTTATTGACTTCCTCGCTTCTTAAAACTAAAGCAGAAGTTATATTCTTTTTAAGCTATTTTAACAACATCGTATCCTTATGTTCTAATCAAGAGATATCCAAATATACCCCAGTTAAACAAAACATAACGTTAAATGATATATTAGCATTAAAACCTACTGTAAGATGGGTAGTAGTTTTAAGCGCGAATCCCTTTGGCAATTTAATGATGAATAGGGGTTTACCTTTTTTTACCGACTTTGCAAACAGACCTTGGCAAGAAGATGAAGATGATACTTTATTTGATTATAATACTTGGTTTTCCAATCCTGATATTACAAAGAAGGTTGTTACAAAAAGTAACCCCAATACAGCGTCTCGACTTTACCATATTCTACAAAAAGTAAGCGAGTGGACAACTTTTGGAGAGCTATTTAAGTTTGATACGCTAATGAGTGCAGGCGCGGATGAGTTTAATGATCTTATAGTAACTTTAGATCTCGTTTGGGAAAAGTTATTTGCTGATAAAAAACAGGATTCCCAAAATTCTGGGCCAGAAGATCACCATTCCGAAAATGATAACAGTAAGCCTAACATGATTATTTCGACTCTCATAATGCAATATCGACGCTATAAAGAATCAGGAGATGTACCAGATCCTAAAAAGTTAGGATCTATGAGTCGATCCCTCCTCCGACATATAAGAAAGAAAAAAATTGATACAAACGATTTTGGAATCGAAAGCGTAGGAGATGAAGAAGCTAATGCAAAATTTATTGACACAGATTCCATCATTAACAAAGCGAGCGGCGACAAACCCAATCCAAAACGCTCTATAGCTTCCACGCAAGCAGATAACATGTCAAATAATGACCACAATACAACATGCAATACCTCTAATGAAACACCCACAAGATTAATTAAACGCCCTAAAACGGAAATCTCAACTTTCTCCGAGCAAACTACTTATAACCACGATGACCACCGCAGTAATGACTCTAGCTCCAGTATTAGTAGTCGCTCTAAGGCAGATTTAAGCAGTACTAACCACCCTAAAGGGTCTTCTTCAGTTACAACAATTAACTTATCGAACAACAGCTCGAGTTCAAGTAGCGAGATCATGTCTAATTTATCGTGTAACGCAACAAGAGTGAGTACCTCTTCTTCCGCATCGTCTATTGTTAGTACGAAGCAGACCTCAAATCTACCTTATCAGGTCAAAATGACCAACGCTACATCAGTCAGCTCAAGCTCTAGTTCAAGTAGCAGTAGCTCTAACTCGAGCACAAGCAGTGCTAACCACCCTAAAGGGTCTTCTTCAGTTACGACAATTAGCTTATCGAACAACAGCTCGAGTTCAACTAGCGAGATCATGTCTAATTTATCGAGTAACGCAACAAGAGCAAATACCTCTTCTGCCTTCAGGCAGCATTGGCCGAGCATTAAGAGTAATAATACCTCTTCTTCCATATCGTCCATTATTAGTACTGCGACTGCGACTCCTACCGCACAAATTTTACAATTGAGTCGCCCTGTTACTAATAACCCAGCAGTCGCTAGTACAATGCAAGTTGATCAAGCACCGCAAACTGGTAGGGATAGCGATGTTGAAATGCAACCTGGGAAAAACACTCCTCGCAACACAATATAAGCTAAAATCCAAGTTGCATGAATACAGGAGTTTCGCACTTGCGCGAAACTCCTGGAGTAATTAAATCGGCTAACAGAATGGTTACCTCATCACCATCAGTTAAAAATTTTTTAGACTACCCCTCTCTCGAAGCATCACTCACCATCGCGCAGAGTTGTTTAATCCCCTGAATCAAACGAGGGCCTGGGCGTTCGATTAAATCGGCATTGAGGGTAAATAAGTGGTGGTGTTTGACCGCTGCCATCGTTGTAAATAAACGCCAGGTTTTTTGCCAATTGGGATCGTCTGAGCTTGCAATAATAATTTGTGGATTGCGTGCCAATACCGCTTCTGGTGTAGTTTGAAAGGTGGCAAGAGATTCGTCTGCAAAAATATTTTTTCCTCCGCATAATTCAATCGCTTGATTAATATAATGTGGATGACCTATCGTGATTAAAGGTTGATGCCAAATTTCAAAAAATACGCGCAGCGGATGAGATGAGTGATACATTTTTTTTAAATCGCTTAGCTGCTGATTAAATTGTTTTGTCAAGGTATTGGCCAAGCTCTCATGTCCGGTTAATTTGCCCAGGTTTTGCAAGGTATGAGCAATTTCATTTAATTGTTGTGGATTATTTTCATAAACAGCGATCCCCATTTTTTTTAATTGTTGAATTTCATCGCGCGGATTGCCGGAATGCCAAGCTAAAATTAAATCGGGATGTAGGGCGAGAATGCGTTCTAAATCTAAACCGTGATCGCTGCCAATCACCGGAAGTTTTTGCGCGGCCGGGGGAAAATTGCTGTAAGTACTCACCGCAATTAATTGTTGACCTGCCTTGAGCGCATAAATCATTTCTGTTAAATGCGGAGCAAGACTCACGATGCGAGTGGCAGGTTTTGCGATAGTAACAATATTACCAACATCATCGCGGACGATAATGTTGGCATAAACTGGGTTTAAAATAAAAATAATCCCTGCGATAATCAGCTTGAATAAATTATTTATAAAATTATTTATAATTAGAGTAACCATCCAAAAAATATAATTAAAGCGTAAACAATCACCCACAACCAAATACTGCGTTGTATTAATTCAATCGCAGCAACATTTTCAGCCAATCCCGATTTGGCGCGTTTAGACGCGGCAATTGCACCGATACCACAGGCTTTTAATAATTCGTAGCTGCTGTGCAAATTACCCCATGCAAATTCGCGCCAGGCATTAAAGCCGCGCACAAAATCGCCTGCGCAAGCGTAGGCAAGTCCTACTAAGCGGGCGGGGATAAAATCCATTAACGTTTGCACGCATTGAGTGACAGCTGCATATAAACCGTAATCACTACTTTCGCGCTGAGCAATATTTTTAAAAATCACGGTAAAACGATAGAGTACTGCACCTACTACCCCTAAAATGCTATACCAAAATAATACGGCAAAAATTCGTTGATTCGCTTGTATGAATAAATGATGAGATAATTCGCGGTTGGCAGTTAATTCATCTGCGTTAATTGGTGCTTCGATCATCGTTTGTAAATGTTGATTGGCAGCAACGTTATCGCCACGTTCATAGGCTTCTTTATATAAGCCAAATTGTAGTAATAAATCGCGAGGCCCAAGACAATAAATTAAAATGGCAATATTAAATAATAATCCGACCAAACCCCAAATCCATTCACAAAAAAGCCAATTAAAAAATAAGGTGAGCAGTAAAATAGGCAGCATAAAGGCAATGTAACCCGACCATTCGCGCCATTTAGAAATTCGCTTAACCCAAGGTTGCAATAAATTTAAATAACTCTCAAACCAAAAATAACAGCGAAATTGGGGATTAAATCCCACGGCATATTCAAACATCAATGTTATAATGACAACAAATAATGTAAACATGGTAAGTCCTTGTGTATGATGCGGATGGTTAATCCACCTTGGTTCAGGTAATTATAGCGCACTGTGTTAGGTTTTTGATAAACCATTTTTAAAACGTTCCCAATCGAAATGAGGACCTGGGTCGGTTTTACGATTTGGTGCAATATCGCAATGCCCCACAATCCTATCATGCGTAATCGCCGGATAATTCGCAAGTAAACAATTAACCACGGCTTGCAATTGCGTATATTGTATAGCGGTATAAGGTTGCTGATCACTGCCTTCAAGCTCAATGCCAATCGAAAAATCATTACAATTTTCTCTACCGGCAAAACTTGATTGACCCGCATGCCAGGCACGTTTATCCAAAGGTACAAATTGTTGACATGTGCCATCGCGATAGATCACCACATGCGCTGAGACTTGTATTCCGCTGAGCGTTTGAAAATAAGGATGTAATGTGGTGTTTAATTGATTTAAGAAAAAGGCTTCAATAAAATTACCGCCAAATTGATCGGGCGGCAAAGAAATCGCGTGAATAACAATTAGATCGATAGTGGTATTGGCTGGGCGCTCGTTAAAATTCGGTGAAGGAATAAAGGGCATGGCAGTAAAATAATGCTGTTGAATTTTCATCTTTAATCTCGCCGTAATTTATCGGATAAAGCAATGGGCGTTGGATAACGAAAAATCACCACGTACGAAGATACAATAAAGGTTACTATGGTGGCGGCCTGAATTAAATAGGCCGCAGGTGATGCAATTAACTGTTTTCCTGAAAAAGTATTTAATGCCAAGTAGGTAATCAATAATGAAAATTCACTCAACTGTCCTAAGCGAAAAGCAATTTCTGTGGCAATGTGTTGCACTTCTCCGACACGAATTAATAAAAAACGAAATACCCAGGGTTTAGCAATTAGCATCGCGGCTGCCAACACACACGCGGGAATTATCACTTGTGGAAAATAATGAATATTAAAACTTGCCCCAATGGCAAAGAAAAACATAATTAAAAAGAAATCGCGTAAGGGTTTCAAACTTTCTGCAATATAAATAGAGACCGGATTAGTAGCTAAAGAAACGCCTGCAATAAAAGCGCCAATTTCAGCCGACAAACCCAGCTCATCAGCTAAAATTCCCATACTTAAGCACCAAGCAATCGAAATTAAAAAAATATATTCTTGAATGCGATCGAAACGACGAATTAAGCGTAATAAAAAAAAACGGGTTCCTAAAAAAGCAATTCCCAATAATAAGGGTAAGGCAAACAACATTTTGATAAATTCAACCAGATGAAAACCTCCACTCTCCAAACCGTGCAGAATCAATAACACGATGATGGCAATAATATCTTGCATTAGTAAAATACTGATCATCACCTCCCCAGTATGCTGGTGATGCAAAATGGTGGTGGGTAATAATTTAATCCCAATAATGGTGGAGGAGAACATCATCGCCGCGCCAACTAGCAGCGATTCATTCCAGGTGTAGCCAAATAATCGGCTGAGTAAAAAGCCTATAAATAAAAATATTAGTGAGCTGATTAAAGTAATTATCGTGGTTTTTTGTAACATTTTAAATAAATTACTGGGTTTTAAACTGAGTCCCATTAAAAAGAGTAAAAATATAATTCCGACATTGCCGACTTGCGACACTAACATTGAATCTGAAAACCAGTTTAACCCCCACGGACCCAGCATAGCGCCCAATAACATATAAGCGACCAATAAAGATTGACGAGTGTAGAGCACGATTGTTGCAATTACCGCAGCGCCAGCAAAAATTAAAAATAGGGCAAAAATAATAGGGTCGTGAGTCATAGATGTTTTATTTTCCTCGTAGCTGATTGAATAAAAATTTAAAAAAATAATGTGCCCTATCGCCCAAGCTCCAAAGTTTTTGCATTGGCCAAAAATGATCGGCATCAACGCGATATAATAAATTATTTTTATTGATCCAATTATAATTTAACGCTGACCCTACCCGCATAATATAGCGATACTGCTGCTTAACTTCAGCATGAACCAACTTATTCATTTGGCCATAGGGATAAATAAAGGTATCGATGGTTTGATTTAATTGATTTTCTAACACATATTTAGAGTGATTAATTTCTTGAAATAAATCCACATCCTGTGCCGTTAATGTGGGATGATGAAACGAATGCGAAGCGACTTTTACCCACTCCGTGCCAGCCATTTCTCGTAATTCTTGCCATGTACAAAAGGGTGCAGCGTTAGCATAAATGGAGGGGTTAAAAGCATCTTGTGGAGAAATGGCTAATCTTGATTGACTAGGCTGTGAGGTGGTTTCCACAATATAGTATACCGGTACGCCCAGCACTGCTGGAATCGATAATTCTCGTAATAAGGGGAAAACCACATGATAAAAATCAGCGTAGGCATCGTCAAACGTTAAACACACTGATAATCGCCGTGGATGCAGCGGATCGCCTGGAGAAATCAGTGGATAATGCCGAGCTAAATAGCGTAGATGATCGGAAAATTTTTCCACGTCATTGGGAATGCCAGTATTGGAAATACGATGATACATTAAAATTAATAACACACTTGAAACGCCCGCAGTCATCATTCAAGGCTTATTCTACTGAAGTCAATGCCTCACATCTAGAGTTGTCGACAGTTTTTGCTCGACAATCTTGACTCGCCTTGTCGATTAATGCACACTCCAAGCTTCATTTAATTTTCTGAACGCGTTAAGGTAAAGCGCGAAAACAACCAGTGAGATGAGATTTTTGCAAACGGATAAGCTTTTAACTAACCCACAGTTTAATTACTCAGGATGGCGTTATGCTGCCGATTATCTTAGTAAACTCGCCGCCATCGCCACGCTACTTTTTTTACCCATCAACGTTCTTGCCATGAATGTATGTTTAGTGACAGCTGTGCTATTGTCGATAATTGCTGGAAATTTATATGAAAAATTTAATCGCGTCATTAAAAATCCTATTACCATTGCTGTGCTTATGTATTTTCTATTGATTAGCGTGAGCGCGCTTTATAGCCAAGGTAGGGCGATAGACATTGGCCAAGGATTACATCGCTATGCAAAATTACTGTTTATTCCCTTACTGATGCCATTATTTAGTGAGGCAGAATGGCGAAATCGTGGGATTAATTTATTTCTTATCGCTATGTTAATCACCTTAATTTTATCGTATGCAAAATGGCTTGGTATCCTCCACAGCGATCCCAGTGTGGATGACGGGACTATTTTTAAAAATCATATTGAAACTAGCTTTTTAATGTCGTTTGCCGCTTATATTATTGCACTCAGAGTGTTTGCCAAGCATGGGTGGCGCTTATTGATATATGTATTATTATTAGCCCTGATTATCTTTCAAATTTATTTTATTAATTCTGGAAGAACAGGCTATTTAATTTCTGCCGCATTACTCATCTTATTGTCATGGCAAAAATGGCATTGGCGTGGCATTATCACAACTTTAATTATTATCCCTTTGGGTTTTTTAGCTTGTTATCATTATTCAAGTATTTTTAAAAACGAAATTCGAGCAGCGTCGGAAAATGTCGATCAATACAAAGTTCATCAACTCGATAATAATTCCTTGGGTTTGCGCTTAACGTTTCTGACGAATAGCCTGCAACTCATCAAAGAATATCCGATTCTTGGCAGTGGGGTGGGTAGTTTCTATTTGCGTTACAATAAAAAAGTTGAACATACACCTAATTTTCCCGATGGTTTAAACGATCCACATAACGAATATTTAATCACCCTATTCCAATTTGGCGTAGTCGGACTCGGATTACTGTTATTTTTATTTTGGCAAATTTGGCGTTATAGTCATGGTTTAGGCAAGGAGTTAACACCACTCGCCCAGGCCATGCTCATAGCCTTCGCGGTGGGTGCAACCTGCGATAGCTTTTTATTTTTATCGACGACGGGCTATTTTTTGGTGATATTCACGAGTTTATTTTTTGCAGCGCTGCCGCAGAATATACCCCGCGCCAATGAAAATGCGGGATAAAAAGATTACGAAAAGATCACGAGCGGTATATTCTTTTAAAGATGAGTGGCACTTCAAGATGCTCACCTCATGTTAAGTGCGTCAGGTATAATCGTGTTGATGGTTTTACTCACGCTTAGAGCCTGGATAAAATCTCCTTGCTAAAAACTCGCAATTTTTTGATATAAATTAGTGCCTGAATTTTGCAGCGCATTTTTAAACGATAAGGCTTGTTCACCCTGATTTTTTCCTAAGCTCTGCAAGGTATTTTGTAACTGTTGTAATTGATTTAATTCCACTGAGCTTAATTTATCTAGCCCCATAATGGCTTGCCGCTGTTGCACTAAACTTTGTAAATGGTTAGCCGCTTCGGGATTGAACCCCGCCACTTCAAACTGTTGTGTGATGTGATCGATTTCGCTATTCACTGCCTGAAGTTGGTGTTTGCTTGCTTCATCCAACTTATCCAATTTCAAAATAGCATGAATTTTTTTCTCAATATCTTGAATGGCATCGCTGGCTTTTTCTGATAATTCTAAGGCTTTTTTGCTGATATCAACATGCTGATTGCTAGTGCTAATACTCGATTGCAAGGCTTGCTGTTGTTGCGGTGTGGGTTGATTATACGATTGAAATAACGACACAATTTTTGGAAAAAACGCTAAACCCGCGGTTGCGATCATAGTTATACTCCCTGTAACACTGCTAAGCATTCTTTGTTATTACCATCTATTAATTTTGCAGATAATATATGCAATTTCAATAGATTTAGAGCAAGCTCTATAACTAAGTAAAGCATACTCTGCCCATTTAGCAAGAAACCATACTGATGTCTCAACAAACAACGTTACACACCCTTGCAAGCAGCTTTTTTGGGACGCAGTGATCGTGTAATTCATTTGTCTCTAACAACATCAGCATGGAATTCGGAAAAGTTGTGCTAGACGTTTAGTGCTCGTGCTCCAGCGCCTGGGTGATGGAAGGATTATTACAAAATACCGAACAATACAATGATAATAATTTTTGGTAAGTGGCATTATGAGGTTGTTTGATACTGCCATTCATTAAACGACTGATCGAGGCTTTTGAAATGCAAAGCTCATTGGCCAACCGACTCATGCTATATTGACGCAAGCTTAAGAGTTCCGCTATCAGAACTTGCGGACTGGTTGGAATCACTTTATTCATGATAGGTTGATTTATCTTCATCTTACTTTTCCCCCAACTGATTTCAATAACATAAATTTCTATAATTCACTGCTGGGTTTGAAGTTAACACATAAATATTAATACGTCAAAGAATATTTATGCGTTTAAAGAATTAATTTTGTATGTTGATTAAAATTAAACGTTTTATTTTGAATAAATGATGTTTACTTACATAATATAAATGATATAATGGCGTAAATTAATCACACACAGAGAGAACGTTATGACTACACAAAACACATCCAATTTAAGCACTGTGCTCAGAGCATTAATGAAAAGCCGCCGCTTATCCGAATCTGAACTGTCGCGTCAAACGGGCATTGGCCAACCCGTTATTCACCGCATGGTCTCTGGCGAAACCAGCAATCCTAAAATTGAAACCCTCCGCCCCGTCGCACTTTATTTTAATCTTTCTATTAATCAACTTATCGGTGATGAACCATTACCCAAGGGTTTAGTCGAAGGCTCCTATGCTCAAACCGTTCGCGCCTGGGTGCAAGTCCCTTTGCTGAACTGGGAGCAAGCTGCGCAATGGCCTAAAGTAGCCGACGAAGAAATCACCCAACATGTCCCCACCGATTTAAGCGTGAGCGATAATGCATTTGCCTTAGTCGTTAAAGATTCCACCATGTTGCCACGTTTTCCAGAAGGTACGCTGATTGTTATCGATCCGGCTTATAAACCTAAAGATCGCGACTACGCCGTGGTTCATATCGAAGGCCACAAACAAGCCACTTTCAAACAAATTTTAATCGATGGTGAAGATACTTATCTTAAGCCATTAAATAGCGATTTTTCAGTGACATTACTCGATAAAAAATACCGCGATTTAGGCGTTATGGTGCAAGCCCGCATCGATTATTTACCCACACAAACTCACGCGGTTAATTCGCATTAAGAAGATCTCAAGTCTGGATCGGAGCGCTAAGGTAGCCTGGAACGAAGCGCAGCGGAGATCCAGGATCGGAGTTTTAAAGAAGCTCTGGATCCTGGATCTTCGCTGCGCTTCGTTCCAGGCTACGGCTCGCTCCGTTCCAGGCGACGCTCCGTTCCAGGCTACGGCTGCGCTCCAACCCCGCCACATAAGAGCCACTTATGGCCTCGATAAGAAAGGGTAATTTCACAACACAAGGTCTTTAGTGTACATTAAGTACTAAGTATCAATACTGTTTAGCTCCTCCGCCAGCAGTTAACGATTAAATCGGGAATTGAATCATGTCAGAAAATACAAACTCTACAACAATACAAAATAATGAAAAAGAAAACAATAATCGGTTTTTTCGCGCACTGGCCTGGTTGTGGATGAAATTTACAACCAATATGGAAATAGTATTATCGACCATTTTCACCGCGATTTTCACCAAATTTCTATTTGAAGGAATAAAGAAATCTCTCTTTGATAAATACGAATACGATTTAGATACTTTTCATCATGGCTTGATTGGTAAAGGTTTCTTTCTCACCGCGGGTATTATTGAAGTTGCGATCCTGGCCATTGAAATGCGCTATTTTTACTTGAAAAAAAATAAAAACCTAGGTGCTGTTTTAGGCTTAACCGCTGCCGTTTTAAAATTTGGCTTTATCGCCGGGGCTATTGGCATTTCATTTGTAGCATTATCACCATTAACACCTATCTTTTTTATGACCGCATTATGTATTGATGCTGCGCGTAATATTTTCATGATGTTTTCCAATCTATACCGTTATTGGCGCGCACCTAAAGGTTCGAAGTTAGAAGCTTTTTATAAAGAACGCACGCTCGAAAAAACCAAGCAATCCCTAGTATTAACGGTAGCTGTGCTTGGAGTAGGTTTACTGATGATAAACCCCGTGACTGGCCCTGCGGCATTAATCGTGCTTTCAACAGTGAGTATTATCACGTTTGTGGTAATGGGTGTGATAGTGCCATTGTGGAGGAAATATAGGAAATATAAGGAGGAGAAGGTAAAAAATGCTGCAATTAAACCATTAACACCGGGTAATAATTTAAGCGAAAATTCTCCAGCTCAATCTCCAAAAGACACTTTGGTAAATCAGGTCACTCAAGATCATATTATGCAGAATCAAAATGCAAATGTATCAATAGAAGAAGATCGTAAAAGAGAGCATGAGAATAACGTACACAATAGCATGAATCATCATGCCAGTGATTTTCGATATGAAAAAAAGTTTGTATTGCGAGATGTGTTGTTGTCCTTGTGGAGAAAATTTACGTGTAAGAAGGATGTGGATGTAGATAATCATAGTTCAGATAATCCAGCTAGTTTATCTCCTTCATCTAGTCCATCTACTTCAGCTAGCTCACCTACTTCAGCTAGCTCACCTACTTCAGCTAGCTCATCTACTTCAGCTAGTTCAGCTAGTTCAGCTAGTTCAGCTAGTTCAGCGGATCAACAAAATCCACAAGCTCCAGCTAAACTCTCGTGTTTTAAGCGTTATTTTCAAGTTCCTAGTCTAACTAAAGGAACTACTTTAAAACAGGATAGCTTAAAAAATGATTTGATCACTAAAATCAATAATGATATGGAAAAATTGCAACCTTATGTTAATGATAAGACTACAACTCCAACGTTTTTTAATGAAAAGGAAAAACGTAGAAATAAACATAGCTTTTTACGCAGGTTAAAAAAAGTTTTGGTAAATGATGATGGTATTCTGCCTAATGCAAATATGAGTCGTAGTGAATTATCAGCAATATTAGCTGAAATTGAAAATAACAATATTCCTAGCAACACCTTCCAATCTTTCTTCCGCAACATCAGCCAAGTACAAACGCGATTATACGAAGTGGCGGCATATGTGGATAAATTCTGTCATGATGATGCAGCGCCTGCTAATGAGAATGACTCAAATACCAACAAAACAGACACCTTCCTCCAACGTTTAAACAACATTTTTGGTGAAGAACGCGAGTTAACCGATTACTTCTCAGAAGAATTCCAATTGCACCGCACAACACCTGCGGCTGCTGCTTAATTTGTGACTGGAAGGATTTAAGTGGGTTTAACTCTTGACTAAAAAAATTGTTTTTTGCTCTGTTTTTCTTATTTGAAAGCAGCCGATTAAAATCGTTGAGGCTGCTCCCGACAATCGTGCCTGAAATCCTTTGCCACTTAGTGTACTGATGAGATTTTATCGCCACTCACTGACTACTCATTTAAAAAACTTCATTAACGACAGGCAAATACGTTTCCAGATAACATTATCAAAGAGGAAAAGTTGCCTTAGCTTTAGCTCGACCACAAAGCCTAAAATCCAATTAAAGATAACGATCGCAAAGAGAGAATAAGGTACTTACTGTGGGTAGGCTTTTGCTTTCCTCGCGCGCAAGGTAAGCCCAAAAGAAAATTGCCGAACATTTTTTACAATATTCGGCAATCGATGTACTAGTGACTAACTTACTACGATTAAGCAGTGTTCAGTCTTAAGCAGCTTTACGTGGGCGACCACGTCCTTTTCCAGCCGCTTTTTTTACACCTGCTTTCTTAGCCACTTTTTTAACGGCAGTTTTTTTGCCAGCGGCTTTTTTAACGCCTGGTTTTCTACCACGAGTTGCTTTTTTAGCAACTTTGGTTTTACCACTCGTTTTTTTCGCAGCTTTAGAAGTTTCTTTGCTTTCTAAAGTGGTGACTTGCTTTTCAGCAGCATCCAACTTTTGCTTAAGCTTTTTCACTCTTTGCTTTGCAGCTAATAGTGCCTTTGACATGTCAATTTCTCCTGAATATTAATTTAGCATTTTGATTATATCAGATAATTTATAAATTAGAAAAAATATTTTTAAATTTTATTTATTTTTGCTGTTTTTTCTGTTAAAGGCACTTTTAGAATCTAAAATTTAGAAAATTGACTACTTTATTTGTAAGAAATTAACCATGATCGATAAAATCGATCTATAAAAATTTAAAATCCTGTGCAGACGAGAATAAAAATATCATGATTTTTCCTCTAAAAAAATCTAAGCGCAAAACAATTCGATGATAAGTGATATACCGAGGTAAAGAATCGAAATAATGTAGCATGAAGACAAGCTTTCGTAGCTTGCGCTAGATAAAAAAGGCAACATTAAAGCGCGAAGAATAGCACTTAAAAATTTCTGCGTTCAAAATGCATGTAATCTTTAACGTTTTTCCAATCCCCGCCCCATTGCCAACCGTGTCGCGAAAAAATTGCATATACTAAACTATTTTTATTAATCATCCCTGGCCGTAATGATTGACGATCGCGATAAGCATCAGACCCTTGAGGGATCACGGAATTTTTTGCAACATAGGGATTTTGCCAGGGATTTAAATCAATCGCGATACCATAACTGTGTAAAGAATATTGTTTACCGTTACTCACCATTTTTCGACAATTAAATCCCGTGGTATTGATTTTTTCTAATTGTAGACGCTCTTTTCCTTGGTAGTCTTCAATTAATTGCATACTCTCAATGGGAAAATGTTGCAGATATAACTCGCGAAATATAGCGAGAACTTGTGGGGCTAAATGGTGATTAATAATTAATGTGCCCTCATGCGACTGCTTATCAAATCCCCAATAACTCAAGCGTAATAAGCTTAATTGATTAATATTTAATGGACAACCTGGGTGCCAGGTACTGCCAATCATTTGTTGTTTAATCTGGGGCGGGATTGGCATTGCTACAAAAGTTGCAGCCAAGGTGTTGAGCGTAAAAAAAAGCATGGCAGCCGCTAAAAAACCTGCAAAATTATCCGCATTCCTGAACATGATAACACCTAGAAAAAAGTGAAAGAGATGGAATTACTAAGATTATCATAAATAATATTGCATTGCCCACGGCGTTAAATAAACGGCAATGATGCCTGCCACAAATCCCGCCACATGACCTTCCCAGGATTCACCTTTACCCGCGGGCAATAAATACGCTAATAAACTACCGAAATAAAAAATACTGACAAAACCTAATAAAATAGTCACTATGGTACTTTGATGAATAGCGTTCATTAATAAATATCCCCAATAACCCATCACTAAAGCACTGGCGCCGACATGCAACGCTTTTCTACCGACAAGCCAGACCATAAATCCACTGCAAAAAATAATGATCAGACTTACGACGATAAATGATGTTACTCCACTCAAGAGAACTAGGTTTGCTAACACAAATAAGGGAATCGAATTAAAAAAGATATGATTAAAATTAGCGTGTAGAAAAGGTGCAAAAATAATTCCGATTAAACCCACAATATGACGCGGATAAATTCCTAAAATTGTCAGTCGATAACCCAAGGCGAAATTAATAAGATGCATACCCCACATTAATGCCAGTAAATTTAAAGTGATCGGTAAATGAATTTGGATGTCGGTAACTAATTGGTTGGCTTGTTGAAATACGTCTGTTAACATAATAATTATTCATCTTCTGTAAGAAAAATTTTCCCAATAACCGAATTTCCAGGTTCTAAATAAATTAATTCATCAAAACTTAATTGATTTGCCAATGCAATTCCACGACCATGACTGTGCGCCGCGCGCGAGGTGGTCATGTCTAAATAAGGTTCCCAATCAAACCCCACACCTTGATCAATAATAGTGATAGTAATGACTTTTTCATCGCGTTGAAAAATAACCGTGACCCATTTATCTTGATTTTCGGGCAGTTGAAGTCGATGTTCAATTTCTTGTTGCCAGGTATTGGCTTTTAATAATTTGGTTTTTTCGCGATAGGTAATGCCTAAATTACCATGCTCAATGGCATTTAATAATAAATCCGATAAGCCGATAACAACATCATTAGGATGGGGGCAAGCACTGGATAAACTCACCGCTAACATCCGCGATTCTGCTAAGGTTTTAAAACGATATTGCGCTTTATCGAGTAAAAGCATGCTACCCGCACGATTAGCAATTTCATGATGCAAGCTTTGATAATCTTGCCAATCTTGTTGCGCCGTTTGAATGAGCGTGATGAGCACTTCTGAATTGACGGGTTTGGTTAGGTAGTAATAGGTGCCGGCTTGTAATCCTTCGCGAATGCGTTCCGCTTCCCCCACCGCTGAAATGGTGATAATCGGTAATCCTGCCAGAGTAGGAATTTCGCGCACACGTTTTAATAAGGATAAGCCATCGCCATCCGGTAACATGCGATCGAGTAGAAGGGTGGAAATTTGCTGCGGCTGGTTGAGAATAATTTGCCAACCTTCTTCAATGCAAGCGGCAGTTAATGCCGAGTAGCCGGCATTTTGCAAATAGTCGCAGAGTAACTCACGCATAAGCGCGTCATCATCGACAATTAATATCTTAGAATGCGGATTCATTAAGCAGAAGTAACTTCAGAGTGATCCACGTCCTCAGAAACGGGTTTTGCTTTTAAATTTTTTCCGGCTTTAAATGAAACAATACTCCGTGCTTTCACGATGGTAGTTTCACCCGCGCGCAAATTGCCACCGATACGCGATTTTTTATGACGAACCTCGAAGGTACCAAATCCTGGTAATTTCACGCTATCGCCCTGCTCTAGCACCGATTTGATTTCATCGAGAAAAATCTCAATATATTCTTTTGCTTCAATTTGCGGAATGTTCATTTGCTCTGATAAATATTTAGCAATATCTGCTTTGGTGATTGTCATTTCTCTACCTCAATTAATATTTGTGACACAATGTAAAATAGTCATGAATAAATTTTCTTTAATAATCGGCTTAGCGACGATTTCATTAATTCCGGCCTCCCGATAAAGCTCACGATCATCAGGTAAAATATGTGCCGTGACCGCAATAACTGGTATTTCTCGGTGCGCTACTTGCAAGTTACGGAAGCGTTTGCAGACTTCAAGCCCACTTATTCCCGGTAAATCAATATCGAGTAAAATTAAATCATAAGGATTTTTTAGCATTTCTAAAGCTAATTCTCCTGTGAGCGCAAAATCAATTTTTGCTTGGCAAGGCTTTAGCAAACTCAACATAATTTCCTGGTTTAAGACATCATCCTCAACCAATAAAATTCGTAAATTTAAGGGAATTTTCGCCATTAAATTTTCTGGCTGGCCAAAACGTTGACGAATTGGATTAAGTGCAAATGGTAGGCGTACCGAAAAAGTAGAACCTACGTGTACTTGACTCGTGACGCTAATCGTTCCTTGCATTTTTTCCACTAATTGTTTGGTAATTGCTAATCCTAAACCCGCGCCATTATAGCGTTTTTGCAGTTTTTGATCGAGCTTATGAAACCGCTCAAAAATAGTGTCCTGAGATATTTCAGGAATGCCGATCCCACTGTCTATCACTTCAAACACCACGGTCACGCTGTTTTCATTGCAATTTTCTGCTCGCGCACGAATTTTTACAAAACCTTGCTCAGTAAATTTTAAGGCATTACTGAGAAGGTTAATAATAATTTGGCGGACGCGATTTTCATCTCCATAGACCAATTTTGGCAAGCCTGGATCAAGCTCAGCTGATAATTCAAGATGTTCAGAGGTTTTAGCCTCCTGAAAACTTTCAATTAAATCTTCGATTAATCCCGAGACATCGAACTGCGAATTTTCAAATTGAATTCGTCCGGCTTCGAGGCGTGAAAAATCTAAGACATCGTTAATAAGTGTTAATAAATTTTTACCGGCGCGATAAATATGCTTGGCACGCAATTGTTGTTCTGGGGTAATTTCATCGTTGCTTAATAAATCTGCCATACCTAAAATAATATTTAAAGGTGTGCGAAGTTCATGACTCATGGTCGCTAAAAATTCTGCCTTAGCAATATTGGCAGCCTCGGCTCGCATTCTTGCCTCTTGTAATTCGTGTTCGCGTAATTTTTCTTCAGTGACATCACGACAAATTCCGGCAATTGCCAAGCATTTACCCGCGTCATTTTGAATCGGAAAACTATAATCCCGTAACCAACGAATTTCTCCGTCCTTTAAACAAATGCGATAATCATTGGTAAATCGTTCATTGCGCTGAAAATGTTGAGGAATAAATTTTTCGACCTGCTGATTAAACATTTTTTCAGCATCTTCTGGTAAAATTTTTTCGGCAAGGATGGCTGGATTTTGGTAGAGATCGGCACATTTTTCTTGAAATATTTTTTCAAATGCCGGACTGACATAGATTTGTTGTAATAAATCGGGGGTACGCACCCAAAAAATATCATCACTGCGTTCAACTAATTTGGGAAAAAATTCTAATATGCGTTGCGCGCGAATTTCTGCATCAAGAATGGATTTCCAATCTTGTAATTCTGCTTCGACACTATCGATATTGATGGAGTTTTCTGGCTCATTCACCACGCTATCGCCCTTAACTAGATTATAGAATACATAAAAACGGGATATTAGCAACAAACCGAGCATAAGGCAATTTAACCGCCTGGTAAAGCAAGCGATAACAACTATACTTCATAATAAATATACAAAATTAGGCTGTTATATTGCTATTATCTTAGCAAGGGAGAAGCATCATGGACGATAATCATGCCAAGGTGGCAGGATCAAGCCTTGAATTTTCAAATGCTTATCGCAGCAAACAAGGTATTTGGGAAAAAAATGCCACGGTGCGTAACCGCCCTTATCATGTCCTGCAATTAAATCCCGAAAAACCCTATTTTTTTCCCCTCGAACGCCAGCCACTTTGCATTCATCCTTTAGTGCAACAACGCAAACCTTCTATCATCGAATATATTTTGCAGCAATCGGCGTATAAATTTATGCATGATATTACCCTGATTGAAATGGAATGCGTGAATAAAGTAGCGCATAAAATTGCTTATAATCATTATCACTATTCATTTCCTCAAGCATTGAAAATTGATGCCTTAACCATTGTGCTGGATGAAACTTATCATGCGTATGTGGCTTTAGATTTTATGCTGCAAATGGAAAATCTTACCCATATTCCACCGCTCAATCTCCCTCAACAATTACAATTCGCACAAAGTTTGCAATTAAGCCAAGCGTTGCTAGATCCTAAACTACAAGATGCTTTAGAAATTATGGCGGTCTGTATTGCGGAAAATACTATTACCAAATCATTAGTAGAAATTAAACAAGATCATGAACATGTTAATCCTCATTTTAATACGCTAAATGCCGAACATTTAAGTGACGAAGGTCGGCATGCTAATATTTTTTCCTATATTTTAACGTGGCTGTGGGAGCAATTAACAAGCCAAGATCAATTAAGCGTGGGATCGGTATTACCTCATTTTATTATTCATTATTTGCAGTCCGATATCCAAAAATCATTCGATGAACAAATTTTAAATGCTTGTGATTTTTCCAAAGATGAAATTAAACTGATTATGAATGATATTTATCTCGATGATGATTCGTTACGGATTCGTCATTATCATCCCTTGGTAAAAAATATTATTAGAATTTTAGAAAATTCTAATATATTAAATCATCAAGCTGTTTATAGCCATTTTCACACACAAGGATTAGTGCCATCATGAGAATAACGAAATCTTATTCCAAACTTAAGTTACCCTATTTAACTCGCTTAAGTATCGCTGAAATAACTAGCACCTTTATGGCGCTGTGTTTACGCTGGCATGATCGTATTGATGGCTGCGTATTAATGACGAAAGAGGATTTATCGACAGCACTTGAAGTGGATGTCCGTCATAATACGCACTATAACGATTACAAAAAAAACCTTGAACATCAAGTTAATATTTTTATCGCAGAAAATAAAACTAATTCCCCCCCCCTAGCTCACTCCTCGTATTTAGCAAGAATAAGCCTGATTAGTGACATGGATAATGTGCCCGACTATGAGGGCTTACAATTAGTGATTACCAGCGAGAATGCAATCATCAAAAAAATTCATCTCTATTATCCGCATCAAGTATATCCTGTTAAAATTATTCAACAGTTTATTTCAAGTTTTTATACTTTATATCGGGAAATTCAACATCATACGCCGCAGCCGTTTTTCAATTTACCACTTATCTCGCCGAAAAATAGGCAGAGATTGTTAGCTTTAGGCACAAATATTCCAGCGAAAAAATCACCTGCTCATACTGTTTTAGATTTATTCCAGAAAAATGTGAAAAATTTCCCCCATCAGCTTGCCGTAAGCGATGAAGAAACCTCGTTAACTTATGCCGAATTAAATGATTATGCCCTACAATTAGCCAAAATTATTCAAGCTAAAGTGCCTGATACCACCTGTTTTATTCCATTTTATAGCGATAAAAATGTTGAAGCGATAATCATGATATTAGCCATTTTAAAAGCTGGCTTTGCTTATGTTCCAATTGCCCTGAATTCGCCACCACAGCGTATTCAACACTATTTAAATTTTCTTGAAGCCCCCCTATTATTAACTCAACCCGCATTTGCTGATGACTTAAAAAAACTTGGCTGTGAATTATTGGTGACCGATGATAATTGCTTAGATGGAACGGATAAGCTGTTATTACAACCCAAAAAACAAAGTTTATGCTACGCCATTTTTACTTCCGGTACTACAGGAGAACCTAAGCTTATTCCGGTTTCGCACGCCGCACTGGCGGATTTAATCTTACCGAATCAACCTTTTAATATTTCTTCTCATGATACCGTCGGACAAGCTTTAAATTTGGCATTTGACGGTGCAGTGATAGAGTTGTGGTCGGCCTTAGCACATGGCGCGCAGGTTTTTTTACTCAACTCCGAAAGCTTGTTAAACCCCTATCAATTCGCCAGCACGCTGCAATCACAACACATTAATAAATTAATTTTAACACCAGCGTTATTTGCAAAAATTATCGCGGAATTACCAACGGCTTTTGCATCGTTAGATCACTTAGCCTTAGGCGGTGATACGGTTCCCCTTCATTTAGTCAACACATTATTTCAACATACGTCCAATCATTTTCAATTCACTAATTTTTATGGTCCTGCCGAAGCGATTGTTGCAACTACTGCCTGCACTCTACGAAAAAACGAGGCATTGCCAAGCATTATCCCAATAGGCAAACCCATCACTCATCGCCAATGTTTAGTACTCGATAGCCATCAACAGTTATTACCACCAGGAGCAATCGGTGAATTGTATATTGGCGCCCCTCATCTTGCTGAAGGTTATTTAGGTAATCCCGATTTAACGGCTGAAAAATTTATTACATTACCTCAATTTTCTACACTGCATTATTTTAAAAGCGGTGATTTAGTTCGCTGGAATGCGCACCAACAATTAGAATTTGTGGGAAGAAATGATCGCCAAATTAAATTTCATGGTTTTCGAATTGAATTAAAAGAAATTGAGCACTGTCTATTAAACTATCCACGTCTTAAACAATGCCATGTGGTGCTACAGCAAACACATGCCGAACCCTTAATTATTGCTTATTGTGTAGGGGATACCACTGAGCTATCGCTGTCTGCTATTGTTGAATTTTTACAACAACGTTTAGCAGGCTATATGCTCCCACAGCAAATTATCTTCGTCGATGAATTACCGTTAACGGTTAATGGAAAAATTGACACATCTCGTCTAGCGCTTCCAACACAACACATTAATTTCACTCGCAATACCAGTTCTCATACCCTTGAAGATAAAATCGGTGCCATCTGGCAAGAGATTTTAAATAGACCCACCATTACAGCTAACGATAATTTTTTTAATTTAGGGGGGCATTCACTGCGAGCTGTTCAAATCGTGACAAGACTACAGCGCGATCTTAAACTTCACTGCCCTATCCGCGCAGTTTTTGAATATCCGATTTTTCAAGATTTTTGTGAATTTATTCACAACAACTCTGCGCGATCGATTAAACCTTAGTGGAGTGCAGAAGCCTTTTCAACGAGTTGATCGAGTTTTTCCAGCAGATGCTGAGCAGAATGAGCTTTTAAAATGGGATTCATGAGAGCGCTTCCCATGCCTAAATCGATTAAATCTCTGGCATCATGGTTAGGATTTTCGCTAGGGATTTTGCTAAATAAAGTTTTATAGGCTTGATGTAATTCTTGAAAATAGGCTTGCACTAATTCTTTTAATTCCCCATCGAGATTGGTGTATTCGATCGCTAATTTAAATACAACACCATTTTGCGTTTGATTAAATAAAATATTTTGTAGATGTTGTGTGAGATTTTTTAATGCCGAATAAGGAGATTCCATTTGCATGGCCGTTTGAATTAACAATTTGAGCGCCTGCGTTTCAATAGTTACCGTCGTTTTTGCTAATTCCACTTTACTGGAAAAATAATGATAGACACTGGATTTACGAATGCCACAAAATCCAGCAATATCGGCAATTGAAGTATTTTGATAGCCACGCACAGAAAATAATTCGGCAGCTTTCGTGGTTAATTCTTCTTGACTCGTGCGTTTTTTTGCCATTTTGTCACCTTATCTGTGGAACCTATCTGCTGAATATTTTATACCTAAATCCTGCAACATTGCGAGCGCATATTGAAGTTATTTTAATTGAATTACACCTTTCTCGGGATCCAGAGAAAATTATATTTATAAGTATTTACAATATTATTTAGTTATATTTTCTATTTTTTTATCTTTGTTCACTTTGATTATAATCAAGATCCTAAATTTTTTATCTAGCCATTTTTTAGCCCAGCAAATTCATCTGCCTGTGATGGTAATTTATGTCAATTAGACTAAACTTATACTATCTACAAAATTATTTATTTGTACGTTGATTTTATTTAATTCGGATCTGAGTCAGGGATTTCTCGGAGTTCATTATGTTAAAAAAACACCAACGCACTCTCGAATGTCAGCCCAGCGTGCGCCATCCAGCCAATGCCATAGAATTTAAATTGTGGAAAATATTCAGTCAGCAATTACAGCGTACTCAACTTTCAGTCGATGAACTGATTAGCCTCAATTCCAAAACGCTACCGTTAATCATTATGCGCTTGCGCGACGAGTGGCCTAATCAAAATCTCGCGGCATGGCTTGCCATGCCCTTCACCTTGACCAAACTTGCACAACAGTTAAACGCCACGCATTATGCAAGCAGCAGTATTCAACAACGTTTGTGGCTGTGTGAACAAGAGGATGTGCAACGTTGTTTATATCAAGTGGCCATTCAAATAGAATTATGTGGTGCACTCGACGAAAAAAAATTTAATCGCGCATTTACAGCGCTGATTCAGCGTCATGATAGTTTACATGCGCATTTTGAAGTATCTAATCAAGAGCCAACGCGCAGAGATATTAATTCACCCTTTTCTCAACAGACTATGAACATGGTGATCATTCCTGAATATTTTTCTTATACCTTAATTGATTTAAGCAATACAGAAAATCCGCAGCACTGTGCTGAAAATTTCATTAAAAAAATGCGCCGAAAAAAATTTCAATATCAGGATTTTCCTTTATGGCGTGGAGCATTACTGAAACTAGCTGCGCAACGCCATTGGTTAGTCGTGGTATTTCATCACAGTATTTTTGATGGATGGTCTATTCAGCTATTTTTACGCGAATTAAGTTTACTCTATGATGATCGGGCGGAACTGACTCCGGCCATTCAATATGCTGAATTTATTCAATACCAACAGCAATATTTTAGCACAGCAACCTATCAACACGATTTACAGTTTTGGAAACATTATTTAGCCGATTTTGAGCCATTATCTTGGCCTTTAGCAAAAACCTTACCTAATCAGCGCGGAGAATCTTATGTTACGACGATACATCGTCTCCCTTATTTACTCACCACGTGTCAACGCTATCGCCTAAGTTTATATATGCTGTTACATGCCGCATTAATTCTGACACTTCACCAGTATTGCGAACAACAAGATATTATAATTGGCACGGCGTGCTCCACTCGGCATCGGCCTGAATTTGAATCCATGATCGGCTGTTTAATTGAAACTCTACCCATTCGGGTCGCTTGGCAAAAAACTCCCACTATTGAAGAATTTTTAGAACTAGTCAAACGCAATTGTTTGCAGGCATTCGATCATTGCCAAGTACCCTTCACGAAAATTATCGAATTATTTCCAGCCCAAGCTTCTAAACTTATTACTATGTTGTTAGTTCTGCAACCATCGACGGCAGCGATTGAATTTAAAGACTTAACCATCCACGAGCTGACGATTCCTGAAGAAAATGCAAAATTTGATTTAGCCATTAATATTATACAAAAACCTGAAGAGTTGACCTGTCAGCTTGAATATAATCCAGATTTATTCAATCAAGCAGCAATCCAACGTTTTGCTCAGCATTTTTCACTGGCATTGGATAATTTATGCAAGCTCGATAAATTAGCCTCTATTCATGATATTAACTTCATCACCAAAGATGAAAAACGCTTATTCGCTCAAATTAACGATACCTATTTACCTTACAAAAATTCACTCAATACTTCACAATTTATAGAACGTACAACTCGACAATATCCAGATAACATTGCATTAGTATTTCAACAAACCCAGCTGACTTATCAAGAATTAAATACCATATCCAATCAATGGGCGCATTTATTGTTAGACTATAGTTTGCCAAAATCCAGCATTATTGGTATTTGCTTGCCACGATCAGCCGAATTAATTATTAGTATAATCGCCAGCTTAAAAGCAGGCTTGGCCTTTGTGCCATTAGATATTACGCCAGAAGATCAGCAACAATGCTGTCGTAAAATAGATATGGCACGCTGCGCTATTATTTTAGTTAATCATGAAACCCAAGCATTAATTCCCAATAAATACTCTCTCGTGATTAATATTGATAGCCCTGATTTTATTCAGCGCATAGCCCAATGCCGTAAAACTAATCCGAACCTCCCGCTCGTTGCCAACGATTTAGCCATGATCCCTTTTACTTCTGGAACTACTGGCCAGCCTAAAGGAGTATTAATTGAACATCAAGGATTATGTCATTGGATTTTTTTACAAACGCATACTTTAAATCCTACTCCAGATGAAAAAATATTTTTAGTAGCCCCGTTTACCTTTGATGCTTTTCTCTGGGATATGTTAATGGCATTAGCCCATGGTGGGACTTTGTATCTGAATGACGAATCACAGCGAATTAATCCGGTTAATTTAAAAACATTATTTCAACAACATCACATCACTACTATAACGCTGACGCCTTCGTTATTAGCGACATTAAATCCAGTTGATTTTAAAAGTTTGAAAAAAATTATTTTAACCGGTGAAAGTTGTCAGTTTGATAAAGCTTGGCTAGCGCAGGCGCAATTATATAATGCCTATGGTGCCACCGAAACCACGATTGGTTCAATTGCCAAAATTAATCCCGAACAGACTCAATGCACGGCGGGTTTTCCAGGTCCGAATACTCATTTTTATATTTTAAATTCAATGAAACACTTGACGCCACTGGGTGGAATTGGGGAAATTTATATTGGTGGTCCCATTGCGCGCGGTTATCTCCATGATAATCATCAGCGATTTACCACCATTGAGATTAATGGTTTTCATGAAAAAGTCTATCGTACGGGTGATAAGGGTTGTTTCTTGGCAACAGGTGAATTACTGGTATTAGGTAGAATTGATCAGCAAATAAAATTACATGGCGTAAAACTTGATTTAAAACAAATTGAAGAAACCTTGCAACAGTACCCCAAAGCGCAGCAAGTTTTCGTCACGGCTTTTGGTGAGGGAAAAAATCAAGCAATTTTTGCTTACATGACAGGGAAATCGCCTGAAAAAATTAATATGTTAGAGATAAAAAAATTTCTTAAGCAATCCGGCATGCCGCGACAATGGATCCCCAGCCATATTATTCAAGTTGATAAATTTCCCATCACTAAAAATGGTAAAATTAACACTCATGAATTAGCCCGCTATCCCACGCCAGAATACCAAGAAAATCCAGCATTGAACATGAATTCTCTTGAGAAAAAAATTCATGCTATTTGGGAAGTAATTTTACATCATGGTAATTTTTCAAAAAATGATGATTTTTTTGATGTAGGTGGGCGTTCTTTGCAGGCGGTGCAATTACTGAATAAAATTAATCAACAATTTCATCTGTCGATGAATTTGCAAGAAATCAAACACCATGCCACGATTAGCGATTTAGCAGGGGTCATTCATCAGCAACAAGATAAATTATATCACTCTAGTGAACATGCCATAAACCAGCACAATAAATTTTATAAAAAAAAGTCAGATGCAGGATTAAAAAACTCTCAAGCGATGCCCATTTGTTTAATTAGTGCTAGCCAGCAAACTCATTATTATCAGGCACTGTTGGATGAACTCATCTTACATTATCCCTGTTCGACTTATGCCGTTGAGGAGTGTTCACTTATCACAAGAAAAAATACGGATTTTTCTCTCACCCTTGAGACTATCGTCAACAACATTGTGCAAGCAATGACTCGCGATTATTCACCGCAACGTCTGTGTGTGATAGGCTGGTCGCTGGCAGGAAGTCTAGCGCTAAAAGTAGCTGAGAAATTAACGCGCTTAGGAGTAGAAACGTATCTCGTTTTAATCGACGCACTCAATCCAAATTTACTCCTCCACTATTCTCCGACGCCACGAATTAATAAACTTTACCAAGTATTAAGCACATTAACGGAAATCACTTTACCACCCGATGAAAATTTTGTTGAAACTCTCTTAACACAACCCATTTTTCAACAAGTCGAACGTTTACGTGATCATTTTTTACCGTTCTGTTCCACGGTGGAAATTAAAAAAAGATTACAATCATTTACCACGTCATTATTGGCACTGCTTGCATCACCTTTGCAAAAGACTACTTTTTCTCACGGATTATTATTATTAACTCAATCGACTTTGCAAGACTACCAAACCCTCACCACTAACACAGATTTAAGCTTAGGTTGGGAAAATAAAATTAATCCTCTGGATACCTGTTTGATTGAGGGTGATCACTTCTCCATTTTAACAAAACCCGATGTAGAAATATTAGCGCACGAGATCAAACAATGGTTAACCAAGCGCTATCACACTAAAAATTTAGGAGCATGCTAATGATGAAATTCTTAGCATTAGGCGATTCTTATACTTGTGGTGAAGGAGTTGCGGTAAATGAAGCTTGGCCTTGGCAATTAGCGCGTTTACTTAAACAGAGTCAGCCAGTAAAAATAGTTGCCAAAACAGGATGGACCACATTTGATTTATTAAGCAATATAACCGACCTTATTTATCTTCACGATTACGATCTAATCAGTTTACAAGTTGGCGTTAACGATCATTTTCAAGGTATTAAGCTTGAGTTATTTTTTCAAAATCTAGAAAAAATACTCGATCATTTGGTGAATAGTATTAAGCAAAATTCAACGCTCTTGGTATTAACGATACCCGATTGGACACTCACTTCGGCAGCCCGTCAATCTCCGTTAATTCAAGATCGACAACAACATTATCCTTGGCTTAAAGATAACACCTTGCAACAAGCACAAGCCACACTCGCCCGTTACAATACGGTTATTCAAGAACTGTGCTTATTAAATCCACGAATTACTTTCATTGATTTACAAAGTTACTCCTCGCTCTACGCTCATGAGGTAATAACCCGTGATTATCTCCATCCCAATGCCAAACTTTATCATATTTGGGCAAGACATATTCAAGCTCACCTCTTGAAGGATCAAGAGAGCTGCAATAAGGAAGATCAGTATGGAACAAAAAATTAGAAATTATCATGATTATCTAAATTTAGATAATATTCTCAATTCGCAAACACTAGCGAGCAGCACAATGGGCGCTAACATCCACGATGAGATGCTGTTTATGATTACCCATCAAACCTATGAATTATGGTTTAAACAAATTTTGCATGAACTTAATTATTTATTAACTCATTTTTTTCAAGCCATCGATCAGCAGGATCTTTTAAGTATCCATCAACGTTTACAACGAATTATGATTATCCAAAAACTGTTGTTACAACAGTTTTCTGTCATTAATACCATGGATGTGATTGACTTTATCGATTTTCGTCAGTTATTAACACCCGCCTCGGGAATGCAAAGCGTGCAGTTTAAATTACTCGAAATTAGTTTAGGCCGTAAAAATATCACCATTAATCCGCAAAATTTTACAGCACAACAACTGGCACAATTAAATCAGGCTAAATGCTCTTTGAGTTTATATGAGGGTATTGAACAATGGCTGAATGATTTTTCGTTGCAACATTTTTCCCAAGACGAATTTTTAAATAATTATGCCAAAGTCATCGATACCGTAATTACTTCATCTCACTCGCGCGCAGCGAATATTCCCTGGCAATTATTATTTGATAAAACTTGTTATGAACAAGCACACAAACAATTATCCTGGGATGCCTTTGTCAGTGGAATTTATATTACCAGTCATCAACATCAACCGACATGTCATCTACCCTACTTAATTCTGCAAGATTGCTTGGAAGTGGATGCGCTTTTTCAAGCGTGGCGTTGCGAACATCTTAAATTAGTTCTGCGGATGATGGGTCAACAACACGGCACTGGCGGTACCACAGGCGCAGAATATCTTGCTAAGCAGTTGGAAAATAGTCCTATCTTTGCTGAGTTTTATGCTTTTGTGCAATTTATTGTGCCCACCGTTTACCACCAAAAAATTTTTACAAACCAAGCTTAATTCGTTATATTACACCGACAATATTAGTGGCCTGTAGAGAGTGTGGATAGCTATGAATAAGCGAGAATTAGTTCAAGTCATCAGTCAACGTTGCCCAGAATTATCAGAACAGAAAAGTGATCAGTTAATTAACAGTATCTTAGAAAAAATTATCAGCTCCTTGAACGATAAACAACGAGTGGAAATTCGCGGTTTTGGGATATTTTCCTTGCGGCAATGGGGACCTCGTCATGCCCGCAATCCAGTGACTGGCGAATCCTGGCGCACACCTTCGGTATACGCTGTTCATTTCAAACCAGGAAAAGAACTCAAAGAGCGTGTCAATCATTTGCAACGTAGCGATGCGTAAATTGTAAAAACTGACCTTTTTCGTCAACTGCTAACCATTTTACGTCACTTTTTGCACTTACCACAGTTTATGGTGTCTTTTAGTGCATATAAAATACACCCGCTATTGCTTTTTTAAACAAATAGTTAGCAAAAAATCATTATAACCATTTATGCTTCTATCAATATTGGCATGTATCCTGCAACATTAACTTCGTCAGACGAGGTAACCCAATAGGAGACATTGACTATGACGAAGCAATCTGGTTTTACACTGATCGAACTCATGATTACCGTGGCCATCGTGGGCATTCTCGCCGCTATCGCCATTCCTGCTTATCAAAACTACATGATCCGCGCCCGTTTTTCGGAAATTACGCTCTCAATGGCTCCGTATAAAGTCGCCGTTGCCGAATGCGTGCAAGATCTTGGCACCTTAACCGGTTGCAGCGGTGGTACCAATGGTATTCCTGCTAATATTACCGCAGCTGAAGGTGGAATCACTTCATTAACCGTTGCGGATGGGGTGATAACCGTAGTACCTGTTGCGCAAAATGGCATATTAGCCACTGATACCTTAGTTGCCACTCCCGTTGTAACTGCCGGTAACCGCGTCAACTGGGGATTAACGGGTGGATCAGTCACTAATGGTTATGTTAAACAATAAGGTTTAACATTGATGTTCTAATGTGCAAGCTCCTCCACTTACCGGAGGAGCTTGAAGCCGCAAACAGAAGTGGATTCTATAGAATGGCGCAGTAAGCAGCACAGATTAACCGGAGCCACCGCCATGATTCATCAACAATTTTCTCTCGGATTCACTTTAATCGAACTCATGATTACCGTAGCCATTGTTGGTATTCTCGCTGCGATTGCGATTCCGGCTTATCAAAATTATTTGATGCGGGCGAGACTTTCAGAAATTATTCTGGCTTCAGCACCCTGGAAAGCCAGTGTTGCCGAATGTTTGCATGATCGGGCGACACTCACCGGTTGCACCGGAGGCAGTAATGGCATGCCCAACAATATTACTGTGCCTGAAGGCGGCATAAGCAGTCTCACCGTGACTGATGGCGTGATTACAGTAACCCCAGTTGCTCAAAATGGTCTACTGGCGACCGATACTTTAATTCTTACCCCGACTGTCGTTTCTAACAATCGCATTCGTTGGGATGCCACGGGCGGTGCAGTAACCCGCGGCTTAATTAAACAATAACGGATAACATTGCACTCTCTAGGCAAAAATCACCTCTCGGAATACGCTTAATACTCTGAAAAATCCAGCAAACCACGAATTGCTAACGCTCGCGAATTGTCTATAGTTATAGTTGAGGAAAACTTTTTTTCAGCGGCGTAGTGGAATTTTAATAAGCGAGAAGGATAGATGTCGACACCATCCAAAGTTTCTTATAGCGGACTCGCACGCAGGCTCGTGCTGGATGGTCTGTTAGATGAAAATCAAGCCAAAGAAGCCGCCAAAGATGCCAGCCAAGCGCACGTCCCTTTTGTCACCTATCTAGTCAGTAAAAAAATTCTCGCCGCCACTCAAATTGCTCACGCCGCCGCGACGGATTTTGGCGTGCCATTAATTGATATAGAACATTTTGATCACGAGGCAATTCCAAAAACCTTAGTCGAAGAAAAACTCATTCGCAAGCATCATGCTCTACCGCTTTTTCAGCGCGGCAATCGTTTATACGTCGCTTTATCCGATCCCACTAATTTAAATGCTTTAGATGAAATTAAATTTCATACTGGAATTAATACTTATAGTGTTTTAGTTGAAGAAGATAAATTAACCAAATTAATTGAAGAAATTTTAACTCAACAAGAAGATACTTCATTTTCAGGATTCGACGATGAGTCGCTCGACGATTTAAATATTGAAGAAGAGAATGAAAGCGAACAAGAAGTTAATGCTACCGATGCCAATGACGCGCCCATTGTACGTTTTGTCAATAAAGTATTACTCGATGCCATTAATAAAGGCGCATCCGACATTCATTTTGAACCTTATGAAAAAAATTATCGCGTTAGATTTCGCATTGATGGTATTTTATATGAAATTGCCAATCCTCCGATTAATTTAGCATCTCGCATTACCGCTCGCTTAAAAGTGATGGCAAAACTCGATATTTCTGAACGCAGAATTCCCCAAGATGGTCACATCAAAATGAAATTATCACGGCGACGTTCCGTGGATTTTCGGGTGAATACCACCCCGGTTACGTATGGTGAGAAAGTGGTATTGCGGATTTTAGATGCTTCACAATCACAAGTCGGCATTGATAAGTTAGGCTATGAAGATTTTCAACGCGAACTGTTCATGAATGCCATCCATCGCCCACAAGGATTAGTGTTAGTGACTGGCCCCACAGGAAGTGGTAAAACCGTGTCGCTCTATACGGCGTTAAATATTTTAAATACCACGGAGCGTAATATTTCCACGGCAGAAGATCCCGTTGAATTACCGCTGGAAGGAATTAACCAAGTGCAAGTCAATCCCAAAACCGGATTTACTTTTGCACTCGCACTTCGCGCCTTTTTACGCCAAGATCCCGATGTCATCATGGTGGGGGAAACCCGTGATTTAGAAACCGCAGAAATTTGTATTAAAGCCTCGCAAACCGGACATTTAGTGTTATCCACTTTACACACCAATAGCGCACCTGAAACACTCACCCGTTTAGCGAATATGGGAATACCAGGTTACAACATTGCCACCTCAGTTTCTTTAATTATTGCCCAACGATTAGCACGCCGATTATGCGAGCATTGCAAACAACCCATGGAATTACCCCCACCAGAAATTTTACTGCGCGAAGATTTTTTACCCGAAGAAGCCAATGATCCTAATTTATTATTATATAAGCCCGTGGGCTGCGATCGCTGCACCAATGGTTACTCAGGGCGATTAGGAATTTATGAGGTGATGTTAATCACCGAGGGTGTCAGCAGAATTATTATGGATGGCGGAAACTCCATTCAAATTCGTGATAAAGCGGTTGAAGAAGGCCTGCAAACCTTACGTCGTTCGGCATTAATTAAAACGATGCAAGGTATTACTTCTTTAGCAGAAGCCAACCGAGTAACGAAGGATTAATGTATGAATGCGAAAAAACCAGCTGTAAAAATAGTAGAATTCGTTTGGGAAGGCACCAATAAAAATGGCGCGAAAGTCAAAGGCGAAATTAATGGCACCAGTATTGCGTTAATTAAAGCAGAATTACGCAAACAAGGTATCCTGGCGAGTAAAGTAAAAAAGAAACCTACCGGCTTATTTGCACCCGCTGAAAAAAAAATTACGAGTCGAGATTTAACGGTATTTACCCGTCAATTAGCCACCATGATTGGCGCAGGTATTCCGCTCACTCAATCGTTTGAAATCGTGGGACGTGGGCATGAAAATCCCAGCATGCAAAAATTAGTCATTGGCATTAAAAATGATATTGAGGCAGGATGTTCGCTTGCAGAAGCCTTTCAAAAACATCCTGATCATTTTAATAATTTATTTTGTAGCTTAGTTTATGCGGGTGAACAATCTGGCGCGCTGGAAAGCATGTTAAATCGACTCGCCCTTTATAAAGAAAAAACGGAAAGCTTAAAAAAGAAAATCAAAAAAGCGTTAATGTATCCGATCATTGTTTTAGTTATTTCGTTATTAGTCAGTGCAGGGTTATTAATTTTTGTGGTGCCACAATTTAAAGAAGTGTTTGCGGGATTTGGTGCCGAATTACCGGCGTTAACGCAATACGTCGTGGTATTATCCGAATGGATGCAAGAGTATTGGTATATCTTTTTTGGTGGCGTGGGCGCTGCTGTTTATGCGTTTATGACGGCCATGAAACGTTCGGAAAAATTTGCTTACGCTATCGATAAATATATGCTCCGCGCTCCTATTTTTGGTGATTTATTTAATAAAGCAATTATTGCACGCTATGCGCGCACTCTTTCCACTACGTTTGCAGCCGGCATGCCATTAGTCGATGCCTTAGAAGCCGTAGCAGGTGCTGCCGGAAATCGAATTTTTCGCGATGCTATTATTCAAATTCGTGATAAAGTCACCTCGGGTACGCAATTGCAACAAGCCATGCGAGATTCACAACTATTTCCCAATATGGTGATTCAAATGGTCGCCATTGGTGAGGAATCGGGTGCTTTAGAAACCATGTTAACCAAAGTTGCCGAATATTATGAAGAATTGGTGGATGTGGCCGTGGATAATTTAAGCACCTTGATTGAACCGTTAGTTATGGTTATTTTAGCAGTCATCATTGGCGGCATGGTCGTTGCCATGTATTTGCCTATTTTCCAATTAGGCAGCGTGGTTTAATTGCTTCAGAAAGGATTACAAACATGGGATTAGAGTTCATTGAAATTTTACAAAGCCATCCCTTCATTTTCTTGCTAACGGTGGGAATATTCAGTCTTCTTGTCGGCAGTTTTTTAAATGTAGTCATTCATCGATTACCGCTTATGTTAAAACGCGATTGGTTAAAACAATGTGAAGAATTTCTCGACGAATTAAATCAACAGCCGCGCACTGAACCACTCAATGATACTCTTCAACCGTATAATTTAATTGTACCTGCGTCGCATTGTCCCCATTGCCACAAAGCTATTCGATTAATTGATAATATTCCTATTGTGAGTTTTTTATTTTTAAGAGGAAAATCGGCGTGTTGTAAACAGCCTATTGCCTTGCGCTATCCTCTGGTTGAGTTATTAACTGTGATTATTTCTTTAATTGTTGCTTGGCAATTCGGCGCTACGCTGGCCTGTATTTTTGCTATTTTTTTTACGTGGACGTTAATTTGTTTAGTCTTTATTGATGCAGAACATCAATTATTGCCCGATAATATTACCTTAGTCATGTTGTGGTTGGGATTATTATTAAATATTTATGGGATTTTTACCGATATCACCAGCGCCGTATTAGGTGCAATCTTAGGCTATGTTTCGTTATGGTTGGTCACTTGGCTATTTAAATTAATCACCGGAAAAATTGGCATGGGTCATGGCGATTTTAAATTACTGGCGATGTTAGGTGCATGGCTCGGCTGGCAATTACTCCCCTTTATTATTTTATGCTCAGCATTCCTTGGCGCAGTAATTGGTCTTAGTTTAATTGCATTACGAATTAATAAAGCTCACCAACCGATTCCTTTTGGTCCCTATCTTGCGCTAGCGGGTTGGGTTGCATTATTATGGGGACCAGCGATCACACAATTTTATTTACAACTGTATCAATTCTAATGACATATTTAGTGGGCTTAAGTGGCGGTATTGGCAGTGGCAAATCCACTGTCGCCGGTTTATTTGCAGAACGTGGCATTGAGGTAATCGACACCGATCATATCGCCCGTGAAGTGGTCGCCCCCAATAGTCCCGCCTTAAAAAAAATTACCGATTATTTTGGACCTGAGATTATTCAACCCAATCAACATCTTAATCGTAGCAAATTACGCGATATTATTTTTAATGATGATGAAAAACGCGTGTGGCTAGAAAATTTATTACATCCCTTAATTGGAGAAACCACCTTATTAAAAACCACTAGCGTGAAAAGTCCTTATTGTTTGATTTTAATTCCCTTATTAACAAATTCACCATTACGCCGTGCCTTAAATTATTTAATCACTGTTGAAAGCGACGAAACCTTACAAATAAAACGCGCCAGCCTCCGCGATCAATGCACTCCTGAGCACATCCAAAAAATTATCCAAAGCCAACCTGCAAAAATTTATCGTTTACAAGAAGCCGATAGTATTATTGATAACAACCAAGATATACATCATTTAATTCAACAAGTCGAAAAGCTGCATCAACAATTATTAATCTTAAGCCGATAGATTCAGAGCAATCGCAGCTAAATTAATCTTGCGGGAGTTTCGCACAAGTGCGAAACTCCTGTCTTGAAAGGTATCATGCGAAGGTATCTCTTTGTTTAAGTATGAAAAATTGCTCCAAGTACTTTCGGTGTGATTTTCCAAAACGTTCTATGGCTACCCAATCTTTAGCAATTTTAGGCTTTGTTAACGAGCTGAAACTGTGGAGGTATGTGTTTCAACATACACTCCTTGGCATCTTTATTGTCGAAAACGTTTCATACTTTTACGATTATTATTCGAGCTTTGAGAACTAGAATCTGTTGGTCGATTACCTGTATTATTTGAGTTTGTATCATTATTCTGGCCTTGAGAGCTAGAACCTGCTGATGAATTACCTCCACGTTGATTATGATAAAATGAATTTCGATTAGATCCCATTAAAACTGGTTGTGAGGTAGAAAAATTGACAGGATTAACACCAGCTGCTGTTTTATTTCTTTTTCGAGGAGGCGGATTTGAAACAGAGGAATCCTCGTCGATATCTAAGTCAGAATTATCGTCAATATCTAGATCAGAATTATCTGCTCCAAAAACCGATCCAATAAGACTAGCCATTGCTTGATTTCTGCCGAGTGTAGTTACTGCACCCCCACATAATTTTTCAACATATTCTCTCGCCGCAGATGTTTTATTTTGCATAAATATATCTACAATATTGTTTGGAGACAAATTTAAAGTTAAGAGGTTATTTTTATTAGCTACGATATGTAATATATTTTTCGAGCCACCTCCATGTGAAACCATC